>DATJGC010000321.1:0-9007 GCA_035495345.1 Chitinophagaceae bacterium
AATGATGGAAAGAAAATGGCCTTTACCGTAACCGCTATTGAACCGGAAACCGACAATAAATGGGAATACAAATATGTAAACCAGATCTGGGTGGGCGGTACAGAACCCAATGCAATGCCAAAGCAGCTTACCGGTAAAGAAGGGTCTTCTCAGCCCGCGTTTAGTCCTTATGGCAAACAACTGGCTTTTGTAAGGCTGGCAGATGGCAAGCCACAAATCTTTCTTATTGCCCTTGACGGGGGCGAAGCGGTACAACTTACCCGCTTTAAATACGGCGCCGGCAACCCGGCCTGGAGCCCTGACGGCAAACAGTTGATCTTCTCCTCCGCACTTACCTTCAAAGAACTGCTGAAAGATTCTTTGATAAACCCGCAGCACAGCATACCGGCCTGGCCAATGGAAAAGCCCGGCTTTACCAGCAACCAGCAAATAGTAGCGGCTGCTGCCACCCCCAACCCCAATGGCAGCCTGGAAGAAGTAAGGGCCTACCTCGACAACAATGTAACTGATAAGAAAGCAAAAGTGCTCAACAAGCTAGATATGCAGGATGAAACCGATATTGCTACCGAGCTGCGATTCAATCACTTTTTTATAACGGGTGTACAAACTGGTGCGCCTGTAACGCCGCTTACCCATGGCTTTTATTCTTTCAACAGCGCAGAATTTACGCCAGATGGCAAACAGGTGGTTCTTTCGGGTGATGTTGACTCGCTCCAGAATGCCGATAGATCACTGGAAAATGAAATCTTTCTCGTAAACACAGATGGCACCCAGCTGCACACTGTTTTAGGCGAAGAAGGCAAAAGCTTTAGCAATCCTAAAATATCGCCCTCCGGTAAATGGCTGGCCTTTCAGTACAGCAGTACTACCACTGTAAATGTGCCGGTGCTGGCCATTATGCCCCTGCGTGGCAATGCCAGTGAGATGATATCCATACCCGTTGATCGCAATAAGGCAGGCCTTACCTGGAGCAACGACGAAAAATACCTCTATTTTACTTCGCCCAGCAACGGCGGGCAGCCCCTCTACCGGGCAGACATCAAAACCAAACAGCTCGAACAGCTTACTGATGTAAACAGCGGTCTTGTTAGCTTCAGCGTGATGGGCAATAAGCTGGTGTTTATAAAAACTGAACCCTCAGATCCCTTCGAAGTCTACCTGGCCGATGCCAGTGCAAAAAATGCACAAAGGATCAGCAACCTGAATTACGATTGGGTGCAAAAAAAGCAACTCAGCCTGCCGGAGAAAAAGACCTTTACCAATAACAAGGGGCAAACCATTGAATACTGGGTGATGAAACCTGTAAACTACCAGGCAGGAAAGAAATATCCGCTCTTATTGAACATCCATGGCGGCCCTTCAGCCATGTGGGGCCCGGGTGAAACCAGCATGTGGCATGAGTTCCAGTACTGGTGCAGTAAAGGATATGGCGTAGTGTATTGTAACCCGCGCGGCAGCGGGGGGTATGGGCAAGATTTTCTGCGCGCCAATATTAACGACTGGGGTAATGGACCCACCAGTGATGTGCTAACCGCGGTTGACAAGGCAGTAACCGAAGGCTGGGCAGATACTTCAAAACTGGTTGTTACCGGGGGGTCTTATGCCGGATACCTGGTGGCCTGGATCATTGCGCACGACCATCGCTTTAAGGCGGCCTGCAGCCAGCGTGGCGTGTACGACCTGGCTACGTTTTTTGGAGAAGGCAATGCATGGCGACTGGTGCCCAACTATTTTGGTGGTTATCCCTGGGAGGCTACCGCAAAGGCTAACCTGGAAAGAGAATCGCCCATCAATTACGTACAGAATATTACCACGCCGTATATCATTTTTCATGGAGACAATGACCGTCGCACCGGTTTTGTACAAAGTGAAATGCTGTACCGAAGCCTGAAGGTATTGGGCCGGCCGGTGGAATATGTGCGGCATCCTGGTGGCACGCATGAGTTAACCCGCAGTGGCAATAACCGCCAGCGAATAGACCAGATGCTTCGCACCTGGGAATTTTTTAACCGCTATGTTCAATAAATATTGCCGCATGCACGGCTAACTGTTAAATGAATGGCATAAACGCCGGGTATGCAGCCCTGCGCACAATCCACAACGTAATTTTTGTACATTTAGAACATAATTAGCACATAAATTAATCATATGCATTTGAAGAGAACCTGTATCGTAATAGCGTCAATGGCCCTGCTGGTAACTACGGGCGTGGCATTTACTGCACCACCGGATGATAACAATGGGTATAAAAACCTGAAGATATTACCTAAGGATATCAGTAAAGAAAACCTGGGCAAGGTAATGCACGGGTTTAATGACGCGCTGGGGGTAAAATGCGGTTTTTGTCATGCCCCTTCCAAAGACACGGCAGTGCACCATCCTGATTTTGCCAGTGATGAGAAGCCAGAAAAGGAAATAGCACGTTCTATGATGAAGATGACATTAAAGATCAACAAGAAATTCTTTTCGGTAAAACATCCTTCTTTTACTGAGCAGATGGAAGTATCCTGCGGCACCTGTCACCACGGTGAAGCGCACCCGGAAGCGCCGGAAGCTAAATAATGGCAGGGTGGAGCATTAAAAGGGCTCCTGGAAGGACGGAGAATTTGTAACTCAGGGCGATGTGTTTTGCGTTGAACTGTATCAGGCATCGCTGTGGTTGGAGAAGAAGAACAGCGCGTAGTAAATTTGTCTGATGACTAAAAAAACTTTACTGTATAGAAATAAGAAAGGGCCCAAACGGGCCCTTCTTGTTGTATTGAAACACTCAACTGTTGTTTAAATACTGATAGAGATTACCAACGACTGTTTCCACCGCCGTTAGAACCAGAAAAAGAACGTCTGCCACCGCCATTGCTGCCGCCGCCTGTTCTTTCTTCTCTTGGTTTAGCTACAGTTACAGTGATAGCACGGCCTTCAACCTGTGCGCCATCAAGTTCCTGAATAGCTTTCTGACCTGCTGCATCATCAGACATTTCAACAAAACCAAAGCCACGGCTTTTGTTAGTGAATTTGTCTAAAATTACTTTAGCAGAAGTTACTTCTCCGTACTCTGCGAAAAACTCTCTTAAGTCTTCATCCTGTACGTTGAAGCTTAAATTTGAAACATAAATGTTCATGCTCTTAAATAAATTATTATTAAAAATGATCTGAGAAAAAACAGCGTAAAGAAGACTGACTAACTAATAGCAGAAAAATTGCGTAGCAGAAAAAATCGTTCACTTACTAAATGCTGACTAACTCAAATGTTGCAATGCAAAGATAGCGCTTTTATAGGTATGAAACTATTTATTTGTAAAAACATTTGTTAACGGCGCTTTTACTAAGCGTTTGCTTTTATAGGAACTTTTTCATGCCGTAAACTGAGATAAGCAATCACCGCGCTGCCCAGCATCAATAAACCACCCAGTAAAAAAGAGACACCCGGAAAATGCACGGGGTTGCTGCTTTTGGTGAAATAATAAAACAGCCCGGTCATCATAAACGGCCCCAGCACCGAAGTAAGACTCATAAGGCTGGTGAGCCCGCCCTGCAGTTCTCCCTGCTCGTTAGAAGGCACATGACCAGAAATAATGGCCTGCAATGCCGGCCCTGCAATACCGCCAAAACAGTAGGGCAACAAAAACACAAACATCATCCAGCTTTGAGTGGCAAATGCAAAAAGAAACATACCCAGCGCATACAGGCAAAGACCTACGTAAACGCTTTTCTCGTTACCAAGTTTCGGGTTTATCCAACGGATGAGTCCGCCCTGCACAACGGCTACCAGCAAACCCACCAGTGCCAGTGAAAGGCCCACCATTCTGTCTGTCCATTGAAACCTATAGACGGTAAAGAAGCTCCAGTTACTTTGCACCGCATGGGCGCCAAGGTATACCAGCACCAGCGCAATCACCAATCCGCCAATGGCAGGATAACGCTTCAGGTGCAGCAGGGAACCAATGGGGTTGGCACGCTTCCAGGAGAAGGAGCGCCTGTTTTCTTTACTTAACGACTCAGGCAATACAAAATAACCGTACAACCAGTTCAATAGCGTGAGGATGGCCGCCGCATAAAAAGGCGCGCGTATGCCAAAGTCTGAAAGCAAACCGCCAATGGCCGGGCCGATAATAAAACCAAGGCCAAAGGCTGCGCCGAGCATGCCAAAATTCTTTGCGCGTGTTTCAGTGGTACTGATGTCTGCAATATAGGCGCTGGCGGTGGTAAAACTTGCGCCGGTAATGCCAGACACAATGCGTGCTACAAAAAACCAGGCAAAAGTAGGAGCAAGGGCTACCAGCAAATAATCAATGCCAAAACCAAAGAGTGAGAACAGGAGTACCGGCCTGCGGCCATATTTATCGCTCAGGTTGCCAAGCACGGGGGCAAATACAAACTGCATCAACGCATACACCATGAGCAGCAATCCACCTTCCTTACTGGCTTCATTAACCGGTATATTTTTCATGGTGGCAATCAGCCTGGGCATTACGGGTATAATTAATCCCCAGCCAATTACATCTACCAATACCGTTATAAAGATAAAGCCGATAGCGGCCGATTTTCGCTCTTTCATCTAAAAGGATGCTTTTATGTGTGATTGTAAAAATGCAGTGCAGCCTGGCAATGTCTTGCTATTATAAAGCGCATTAAGATCCGCACAACTTTTTGCGGAATGCAAAATAATACTATATGCCTTACCGGTAGCCGGCAGGCAGGTAAGAATTTTTGGCCACAGCCCCAACGCGTTGATGGGTTAATCCAGGCGGAAAGAAATTTTGCAGATAACCCCAAACGTAGTTACATGACCGTCCTTTACATGCGCCTTAATATCCTTTACATACACTGAATCAATATTGCGGATGGTTTTGGAAGCTTCTGTAACCGCAGACCTGATGGCATCATCAATGCTCTTTTCTGAGTGCGCAATGACTTCTATTACTTTTACGATTGGCATAGCAATTATATTAAATGAAAAAATAAGTTTTTGAATTGAAGGATGGGCGGGGGCGGTTTATAAATGTACAAAACTTATACGCCAATTTACTTATTAACCGTAAAGAAACATAAGTTGACGCGCCTGCGCAGCACGGCATTGCAATAATTGCCTAATTTTACCCCTCAATAATTACATTATGAGTACAACCTACCAGTTTGGCATGATTGGCCTGGGTGTTATGGGACGTAATTTTTTACTGAACATGGCAGACCATGGTTATAAAGTGATTGGCTTTGATAAAGACAATAATAAAACCACCGCGCTGGAAGCCGCTGCCACCCCCGGCACCACCGTTAAAGGCGTAAGTACCCTGCAGGAAATGGTAGAATTGCTGGAGACACCGCGCAAAATAATGATGCTGGTACCGGCAGGTAAGCCTGTAGACGATGTTATTGAAAGCCTGCTGGCCTTTGTGCAACCCGGTGACATAATAATAGATGGCGGTAATTCTCATTTTACAGATACCCTACGGAGGGTGAGCTACCTGCAGGGCAAGAACCTTCATTTCACCGGCATGGGTGTTTCA
Organism: Chitinophagaceae bacterium; assembly: GCA_035495345.1. Lineage (GTDB taxonomy): Bacteria > Bacteroidota > Bacteroidia > Chitinophagales > Chitinophagaceae > JACMLD01. The sequence continues at coordinate 5,505 of DATJGC010000321.1, forward strand.
GGCGGTGAAGAAGGCGCACGCAGGGGCCCCAGCATTATGCCTGGCGGCGATGCCGAAGCCTATCCGCACATAAAACCAATGCTGGAAGCAGTGTCTGCCAAAGTAAATGGCGAGCCCTGCGTGGCGTACATGGGCAAGGGCGCTGCGGGCCATTATGTAAAAATGGTTCATAACGGTATTGAGTATGCTATAATGCAACTCATCAGCGAATGCTATGATATACTGCACCGCGGGCTGGGACTTAGCAATGATGAACTGCACCAGGTATTTACACAATGGAATGAAGGTGAACTGCAATCCTTCCTGGTAGAAATTACCGCCGATATCTTTAAACAGGTAGATGATAAAACCGGCCAGCGCCTGGTAGACATGATACTGGATAAGGCAGGTTCTAAAGGTACCGGCAAATGGACTTCTCAGGATGCCATGAATTTGCCCATACCCATACCCGTTATAGACATGGCGGTTTCTATGCGTAATATATCTTCACTGAAAGAAGAACGCCTGGCGGCCGCTGCCGTGTATAACCCCGTGGTAAAACCCATTGGCGCAAAGAAGGAGCTGGTAATTAAACAGGTGCATGATGCGCTGTATTTTGCAACCATGATGTGCTATGCCCAGGGCCTCTCTATGCTGCACAGCGCATCTACTGAACTGGATATGCAGATACCCCTGCATGATGTGGTGAAGATCTGGCGCGGCGGCTGCATTATACGCTCCGGCTTACTGGAGGTATTTTACAAAGCCTACAGCAAAAACAAAGACCTGCCGAACATTCTTACAGACAAAGCTGTTGCTAAACTGGTAAAGAAGAAGGAGAAGAACCTGCGTGCACTATTGCGTTTATCACTGCAGAGCAAAATACCCTGTGGTGCGCTGATGACAGCCCTTAGTTATTTTGATGCCTACACCAGTGCCGTTATGCCCGTGAACCTGATACAGGCGCAGCGTGATTATTTTGGGGCACATACCTACCAGCGTACGGATATGGAAGGCAGTTTTCATACAGACTGGGGTACCAAATCATAAACAGCGCAGATGGGCAACGGGGCCATCAGCCCAGCCCTAAGTATAAGAACGATGCCTTTGCCATTGTAAGCAAACGCCGGTATGCTTCACCGCAGCGGCTCATGATCTACTATTTCTAAAAGAATTTCAGCTATGCAAAATCATAAAAGACCACCCGCTTCACTGCTTTTCATTTTTGGTGGCAGCGGAGACCTGAACTACCGTAAATTATCACCCGCTTTATTTAATCTTTTTATAGATGAGTGGATGCCGGAAAAATTTGCCATCATGGGCATCGGCAGAACAGCCTACCCCGGCAATGAATACCTCGACAGGTTGCTGGATGGTATTAAACAGTTCAGTCGTAGAAAAGGAGAACAAAATGGCAAGTGGGCAGAATTTTCAAAACATGTTGGTTACCTGCAGATGGATGCAGAAAAAGAAGAAGAGTACCAGAAAATTGCAGAAGTTGTAAAAGCAAAAGAAAAAGAATTTGGCGAGCATCCCAATGTAATTTTCTATATGGCGGTGGCGCCCTGGCTGGTGCCAGACATCTTAAAGAAATTAGGCCCGCTCAATATCTGTTCAGACACAAAATGTACGCGGGTGGTGGTAGAGAAACCCTTTGGCCATGACCTTAAAAGTGCGCATGAACTGAATGCGTTGCTGGCAAGTATGTTTGATGAACAGCAGATATACCGGATAGATCATTACCTGGGCAAGGAAACAGTGCAGAACATACTGGCACTCCGTTTTGCCAATGCCCTGTTTGAGCCCATCTGGAACAGGAATTATATTGAGCACGTACAGATTACTGCCTCTGAAACCGTAGGCATGGAAGGCCGTGGAGCATACTATGAAACGTCCGGGGCTTTGCGCGATATGGTACAAAACCATATCCTGCAGCTTATGTGCATGGTGGCAATGGAAGCACCGGTGTCTTTTGATGCCAATGAAATCAGGAATAAGAAAGTAGATGTGCTGCACGCCATCCGCAAAATAAGCAATGAGCAGGTACCGCAATACGCGGTGCGTGGCCAATATTCAGACGGGTGGATGAAGGGCGAAAAAGTGGTGGAGTACCGCAAGGAAAAAAACGTGGCACCCAATTCTTCCAATGATACTTTTGCCGCGGTTAAATTTTACATAGACAACTGGCGCTGGCAGGATGTGCCTTTTTATGTACGTACCGGTAAACGCATGCATGAAAAAGCCACCACCATCACCGTTCAATTTAAAGCGGCGCCCAATTTTGCGTTTCCACCGGAAGCAGCAGAAACCTGGCGCTCTAACCGGCTCACCATTAGCATACAGCCTGAGATGGATATCCGCCTTCGCTTCCAGGCAAAACAGCCCGGTCAATCGCTTATTCTTGACCCCGTAGATATGGCCTTCAGCTACAAAGATTCTTATGACGGACAGGAGCCGGAGGCCTACGAAACACTATTGCTGGATGTAATGGAGGGCAATGCAACATTGTTTATGCGCGCAGACCAGGTAGAAGCCGCCTGGAAGATTGTAATGCCCATTTTGGAGAACTGGGAGAACCGCGCCGCTATCGATTTTCCTAATTATGCGCCAGACAGCTGGGGACCTGAAGATGCAGAAGCCCTGATTGCAAAAGACGGACATAACTGGATTACCCTGGCATCTAACAAATAACTTGAGCAGTTTGTACTGATAAGGAAAGCAAAAACCTACTAACTATATATGGAGCTCCAGATTTATAAAAACAATGATGAGTTAAGTGTGGAAGTGGCCAAATGGATGGTGAATTATATAAGAGAAACGCTCAGGACGCAGGACCGTTTTACATTGGTATTATCCGGCGGCGGTACACCGCAAAAGTTGAATACCCTGCTGGCCGCTGAACCTTACAAAAACGAGATTGACTGGAGCAAACTGCATATTTTCTGGGGAGATGAACGTTTTGTGCCCTATACAGATGAGCGCAACAATGCAAAGATGGCCTTTGATACCCTATTGGATCATGTACCCATACCGCCCAACCAGGTACACCGGATGAAAACAGAAAATATCATTCCCGAAGTAGCGGCGGGTGAGTATGAATCAATTCTTCAGCAATATTTTCCACCTACGGTGCCGGTACGCACCAGTTTTGATTTGGTATTACTGGGCATGGGCGATGATGGCCATACCTTGTCGTTATTCCCCGGTACGCACGTAATGCACGAAGAATTTAAGTGGGCCACTTCACTGTTTCTTCCGCAACAGCAAATGTTCAGGGTTACTTTAACGCCGCCCGTGGTAAATAGGGCTGCGCGTATTGCCTTCCTGGTAACAGGGCCGGGCAAAGCTGCCGCCCTGCAGGAAGTCATTGAAGGAGATTATAACCCTGATAAATACCCCTCGCAGGTTATAAAACCTGTATTGGGTGAAGTATATTGGTTTGTTGATAAAGCGGCGGCTTCAATGCTGCATTAACCAGTTACGCCTTTATTACGCCTGAGACTTAAATATCTTCTGCATCATAG
>DATJGC010000322.1:0-3874 GCA_035495345.1 Chitinophagaceae bacterium
TAAATGAAAATTAGTTTAGTACGCAAATACGTAATTTAAATTTGTTCTCTGTATAACTATGCCAATGACCCTTGTGACTGCCGTTGCGGTACTTATGATCTCATTTTGCTTGTGCCAACCATTTACAGATACACATTCTTAAGCCTTAGTTTTGTTAAGAACCGAAAAGCCGTCTTCATCGTATTCTGATCATGATGTATCAAGTATATTGCGAAAACAAACATATTCTGTTAATACTGAAAGGGGAAAAGTTAATTACTATTGATTAGTAAAATATCATTGAATGTGAAGATTATAGCAATAATTTTGGCCACCAATTAACTAACCTCTCTGAAAATAGTGTTGTGCCGGTTAACTAATTTCTCATCTTATTATATTTCACCTGGACTCTGTCGCGAGGAAGTATTTCCCTACAACTGCAAACTGAGCGCTGATGGTTATTCAGGTGATAATTGTGCTGACTCGTTTTTAACAAGATAGAGGCGCAAAAAACCCACATTGAAACCAACGTAATAACAACCGATGAAAACGTAAGATAGTTTCGCGGTGCTTAAACTCTTATACCTGCTATTTTCTCGCCCGAACTATCAGGCGCGCAAATATCCCCTGAGATTGAAGATGAACAGCCAAATGAAAATAAGTGAGAACGAAATAAACAGCGTATTCATCAATACTTCCCCTATCTTGAAAATGGGCTTTTTTGGAATCTCGTACATCGGGTAATAAGAAAATTGCGTAGCCACCTTGCCGGTCCAATACGCGGCAATGAGCCCGGTAAGACCCACGGCCAAACCAGTCTGGTTCTTTAGCTCGTTGGTAAACAAAAAGGTTATCAGGCCAAATGCAAAGTTCAATCCCTGTATATACCTGCCATAGGTTTTGGCAATCTCCTGGTTCAGCGGCTTCAGCTTTTTGATATCGTTGTACCAGTCGAACACCACATGCCGGATATACGGGTAAATAATAGCGGTAAAAATCATTCCCGCAGCACCCATTCTTATCAGCCAATTAGGCAATGTCCATTGCATAGCAGTAGTTTTTGTAGTAAACGCAGTTTTTGACTAAATAATATTTCCAGCGCACCGGGCTTTTATAAACTCGCTGCCTTCAGACAGCCCTCTCCTCCGCAAAGTTTACTACCTTGCAGCGCTATGTCGTCACCCACCCAGCCCCCTTCAGTGCCTGAAAAAAAGAATATCCTGCACCTGCTGGCTTGCAAATGCCCCCGATGCAGAACAGGCGATATGTTCCCAGACAAAAACCCCTGGCACCTGAAAAATACGCTGAAGATGAACAAGGTTTGCCCCGTATGTGCACAGCCATTGGATATTGAAGTGGGCTTTTATTTCGGCGCAGGCTATGTTAGCTATGCGCTTACAGTAGCCATCAGCGCGCTTACCTTTATTGCCTGGTGGAAGTTTGCCGGCTTTGCCAATGAAAACAATCTCCTTTACTGGCTGATAGCAAACGGCGTATTCATGTTGTCTGTGCAGCCCTGGCTCATGCGCATTTCGCGCACCGGATGGCTCGCCTTTTTTGTTCCCTATGATCCCGAGTGGCCTATTCATCCGCCCAAACCATTAGAACGCACCAACAAAGACCAGGAAAATAACTGGTAACCACAGCTACCACCTGTATTTTCTTGAGAATTGATTTTGTTCGGTAAGGCCGTATCTACTTATTACAATGGCCGTCATATCATCTTTTACTTCACTACTTACTGATGGCATTTTCGCTAGAACTAACGCGGCTATTACCGATTGCTTGTAAGAAAATTTCGGCCATTTCAAAAGCGAATCGGTATTAGTTTCTACAACAATCATCAAAATAACCAGTCCCTGCTACAATGCCTTGCCTGGCAAGCCATCGGCACCAGTCGGCACAATCATTGTAAATTCTACTAGCAAGCAATTCAATTACAAGCATACACAACCTTGTTGGCTACCCACACTTCACTAACAACCATCATCAATAACCACGGCAAACTATTTATTCATTTATATCTTTATTATGGAACAGTTTAGTATTGAATACCACAACCAGGTAATTAGAATTTCACCTATTGAAGGAGAATCAACAGACAGGTACAAGCTCACTTACCAGGACGACCGCTGGCTCATCATCGACAAAAAACCCGAAGAAAGCAAAACAGTGGCCACTTTCAATGCCAGTGTAAGCTATAGCACAGCTACCGTTTGGGCAATAGAACAAAAATCTGAAGGACCAGACTGGGTTAATACAGAACAGTTGCAGGTGATTGGCGAAATCATCACCAGAAAGGCGCAGGAGCTACAGCATACCGCCGAGCCTGCCACGCATTAATAAGACCCGCTTCCCTAATAATTGGTAAATAGCGCTGCATTCAGCACCAACAAAACAGTTAGTTTTGCTGCATACCATTCACCCCGCATATGTCTTTAAACGATATTCATATTTGTTGCCCGGCATGTCATTGGGAGCCGGATGGCAAGCCATACTGGCAATGCAGCTGTGGCACCTCTTGGAATACTTTTGCCACCGCAGCACGTTGCCCCGGTTGCGGCAAAGTGTGGGAGCGTACACAATGTGTTGAACATGCCGGCGGCTGCAACGCCTATAGTTTGCATGAGGACTGGTACCGTGGTCTTGACACTATTGTTGAGGATCTGAAAGTTGCAATAACGGATGGCGCTATATTATCTACTACCGGTGAGGGATAAACGTTTTCAGCTTAAAAATGTAACTCTACTGCTTTTTTCTGTTTCGCCACTGCGCGATCCTTCTTCCATTGCTGCAGATCATCTAACAGCCTGTCCAGAAAAATTGCGCCGCTGACACTCCAATAAGCGCCATCGTAATCATAATGCCTGTCTTCCTGGTACACCGCCGTACGATAACCTGCCATCAGGTTAACGCCCAGCCAACGAAAGCCCTGTAAATGAAAAAACGGCGGCAACTTAAAGTTGACGGAAAGACCCGCACCGGCAGGCAAGATCAATAGATTGTTGTAGGTGGTCATACTATGGGTATCGTCTGCCAGCTGGTAATTAACCGTTCTGCCATAACCGGTTTCAAATACGGCACTAAGCTCCCATAATTGCCTGCGCAGCAGATAGGGCTCGTAATAAATAGTACCGAGATATAGTTTTTTGTGGTTGCTGTAAGAACTGGTACCAGTAGCACTTAAGGCATTAGCACCCGCTATCACTTCCTTGGAGGCATTCATATAATACCCGCCTATACCAACTTTAAACGCGTTGTTTACCAGCAGCCCGAGGCGGTAACCCCATACATTCTGGCGTTCGCCTGAACAATAATAAAAGCGCTGGTCGAAGTCTGTAGTAGGTTTTATGGAAACATGCGTAGTCGTTGATTTCACTTGCCCCATGCAGCAAGCAACAGCACCGAGCAGTGACAGTAGCTGGAGAATAAGGCTTTTGATAAGGGAATGGGCGGACACGGATATTGAACGATTAATTACTGATGCTAAACGCTGCAAACGCTCTTTTAGTCTGCCATGAACGGTTCCGCCTTAGTAGCCTTTGTTCAGCATAAATAAGCAAGCATCTTTTTAGCAGCAATTACCGGCACAACCGCCTTTGAGTTTTACCTTTGCCTATATTATGGGACATAAGAAACTCATTCGTTTTGAAGCAATTAAAGGATTTCCGAATGTGCTACAATACCCGGCAGGTATGCCTGGCCAATGGCAGCAGTATTTTACCAACCATCATCCCATAACACTTGAACTGGCCTGTGGCAAGGGAGAGTACACCGTGCAGCTTGCCGCCATGTACCCGCAGCGCAATTTTATTGGTGTTGACCTGAAAGGCAACCGGCTCTACGTAGGCGCCAAGAAATGCCTGGCCGCAGGTTTATCCAATGCCGCCTTCCT
>DATJGC010000323.1:0-4083 GCA_035495345.1 Chitinophagaceae bacterium
ATCCTCTTTCACCGGCGCCCTCACTCCTGCTCACTTTGACTCTTCAGCTCCTTCTCTCTTTGACCTCTTAGCTCTTTCTATCTCCTTCTCTCTTTTATCTCTTAGCCCCTTTCATCTCTTAGCCTAGAATTTCTTCTACTCATTTCTCGATATAATCCGCCGCAAAAATATCAAATAGTCTATAGTATGCCAGCTGCAAAGAATTTTACTTTGTGCTATCAAAATGCGTAAGCAACGCTAAGTTCAAACCAGGTACTGCCTATGTATTTGTTGATAGTATACAAGGCAGCAATGGAAACAGTGCAACCCCAAACAATAAAATTAGCAACTATGAAAGTTCGTGTACTTATTGCAGACAGTCTTAGGTTAAGCAGGGAAAGTTGGGCCTTCTTATTAAACAGTGACCAGCGTTTTATGGTAGTAGGCGAATGCGATACGCCCGAAAAGGTACTGGAGCTTACTGCAACAGCAAAACCGGACATTGTACTGATGGGCCTTAGTGCCCCCATCACTTCCGTACTGGCCACCATTACCAGCATGGGCCAGCAACATCCTGAATCAAATATCATTGCCATTGATACCATTTGCCATTCACACTATGTAAAGAAGATGATGAAGGCCGGCGCTAAAGGGTATGTTACCCGCAATTCATCGTCAGAAGAAATGCTGAATGCAATACTGGAAGTGAGCCGTGGCGCGCGTTATATCTGTGATGAAGTAAAAACCCTGATTTCTTACCAGTTGCTGGTAGGTGAATCAGGCGAGAACGAACCCAATGTAAGCGCCATCACCAACCGTGAAATGGAGATCATCAACAAGATAAAAGAAGGATACTCTTCTAAACAAATTGCCGGCACCCTGCTCATTTCTTACCGTACGGTAGAAGTGCACAGGCACAATATTCTCCGCAAGTTGAAAATAAAGAATACGGCCGGTCTCATCAATTTTATACATACCACGGCAGCTTTTTGCTAACGCAGGCCGCTGTTTACATAGTTGACAATCCAAACCATGCCCGTCCAGGCAAATCCATATCCTGTGAACATGAAAGCGAGGTCGGTGTCCAATATCCTGTTACTACCACCTTACGCTAAATATTAATGACCGTTTTCATGAACATTATTTAGCAGAAAAAAACCGGCAAGCACCGGTTTTTTTTATAGCCGGTATGCGCTACGCTGCGTGTTACAACAGATTGTCCTGAGAAAACGGCAGTACCTGGCAGTTTGTGACCAGGCTTGCAGCATGGCTTTGTTCGATACCCTAAACCTTAGACCTATCATGAAAAAAAAGTTCCTTCTTATAGACGATCATGCTATTGTTAGACTGGCCGTTAAAATGATGTTGCAGGAAAATTATGCAAATACCGTCATCCACGAGAGCTGGTCGGCCCCACAGGCCATGGCGCTGCTGGAAGCCAGTCCGTACGATCTTGTTATCATGGATCTGCTGATGCCACAGACAGACAGCACATCGCTGGTAGAACAGATTCTGCATCATTACCCCGGCACCCGCATCCTGGTATTTACTATGATGGCGGAAAGCATATTTGCCACCCGGTATTTTCAGCTGGGCATCAAAGGATTTTTGAACAAAGATTGCGAGGAGAAAGAAATACTGGCGGCGGTGGATCTTATTTTATCCGATAAAAAATACCTCAGCCCGCAACTGAACAATGCGCTTATTGAATCCACCTTCAACACCCGCTCTGAAAATCCTTTTGAAGATCTGTCTGCCCGTGAACGCGAGGTAGTACGACTGCTGCTGAAGGGAAAGTCGCCACAGCAAATAAAACAGGTATTAAATATTGAACACTCTACCGTGGGCACCTACAAGATCAGAATTTTTGAAAAAATGAAGGTTACCAATATTGTAGACCTGCTGGATATTGCCCGCCTCTACCGGTTTAGCTAAACCGCCGCGGCCGACCAGGGAACGAAAAATAGATTTTTTACTACAAAGGTCTCCAGCATAGCCTATAGGAGGTTTTCGTGACCGCCATTACTTTTATACGTTGATAGTAAAAATTAGAAAAAATAAGCTGTAATTCCCTCCACCTAGTAAATACTGGCGGGCAGGTTTACTCATCGTTTAAATCCATCTTATGAACTTGAACTTTACGATTACTTTGTCGCTTGTGCAGCTCCTTCTCTTTGCTGCATTTCTATTGACAGCCTGCTTCTCCTTCAGGCTACGGCAGGCACAAAAAGCCGCTAAAAGAATTGCCGAGCTGGAAAATGAAATGCTGAACTGCCACCGTGAAATACTGGAACTCTACCACCTGAAGCAAAACAGTCAGTCTGCACCAGTCATTGAAAGACGTGAAGGCAAGGTGCTCGCCCTAAAGCATGGTTAGTACAGCAGCGATACATTTGCTGCTTTCAGGCAATGACCGCTGTTCATATAGCATCCCCAACTATTTTTTTGTTGACGCTTAGGTATACGGGGGATATGTCTATATCCCCTTTTTTCATTTTTTTCAAATGACCAGGTGGTCCTTGTAAAGCACACAGGTAGAAAAGACTCTTCTGCCAGCCTGCTGATACAGGACGACCGGTTACCATAATTGCAGTGTGCGCACCGGACCCGCTTCAATTACCAGGCGTATTGTTTACCCGGTAAAACTTCCCTATGAAAATAGAATTTTACCACTTTCTGCAATGGCTGCAACTCATTTCCTTACTGCTACCCATTGTTCTCATTTATGTTACCAAGACACAGCATCACCTGCTCTGGTTATTTGCAGGGTACTTCATGGTGCATTTGATACTGGAAATGGTTATTTTTTTTGGCGATGCCGCACATTTTAGCGCCAGCACGCTCAAACAGGTGAACACTACCATCAATATCATCAACATGTTTGACGGCGTGGGATGCATGGTGATTGTGCATTATGCTGCCGCGCGGGGACGCTTTAAAAATGCGGCTGGCGTGGCATCCCTGTTACTTTTTGCAGCTGAATTGTTGTATGCACTTATTGTTGGTGTAGACGCCACCGCGCGCAGCGCTTCTTACCCGGTAGGCGCTTCATTGCTGGTTACATTTATTTTTCTGTTAGGCTGGCTGTACGAGCATTATAAGCGCCCTTTCTATAACCGCCAGCAAAAAGCATTGCTCTATCTCAGCATTGCAATGATTATAAATTACGGCGCCAGCTTTTGTCCCTATGTATTCATTTACCTGCTTGACCCCAGGCAAAGCACTTATATTGAACAGCATATCATTGTGATGATACCTAATATCGTGTACCTGGTGATTGCCAGCATTGGCATTTGGATGTACAGTACAAAACCTGAGCAGCAGCTGCTGCATTGGGGAAGCTGATGTATTTGCGTAGTAGCCAGTATTTCTGTCTTAGATGTTACCCATTCGTGAGGCCTGTAAATTAAATTCCTCATCTATAGCAATCGCTGAGTGCTTAGCGTGAGGCTATTAGGTTTTAATGAGGCATGGCATATTTTTTAGACAGTATGGGGTATGACAAGGGAATGCCAGCAATTTAAAACATCCAGGAGAACGCTTGAGGACATTAACCCATGTTATCTCAACTCGTTCCTGAGCAGGTTGGTGCCTGATGAGCAATTCAGGTTTATTACATTTGAGACCACGGATTACCGTAACCACAATGTTACTTACCTGCTGTTTAATTATATTCCGGAGACCGTGATGCTTACGGTAGAATCTGCCGCAGAAATTGAGCCGGCCATTGAAACGCTGGCAGCACTCAACCCGGATGTTCAATGGTCTGGCGTGCAGTTAAAGTACCTTGACAAAGACAACGAAGGCCACGCTTACATCACCATTGAACTACAACTTACCAGCGTACCCATGCGGGTAAGCGCGGAGGGTGTGCTGCTGGCTTTGTAGTGAGGTACGCATTGTGGGCTGGTAGCGCCAATGTGCTTTTAATTATCCTGCAGCAAGAGCACAGCTTCTGTATTCCTTTGCTGCATGGCAAGCTCTATCACTGTCATTCCCCTTGCGTCTAATAGGTATTTGTCGGCCCCCTTTTCAAGGAGCAATTTTAGTACATCATTTCTGCCAAACATGGCTGCAAACATGAGTGCGGAGCCACCATTGCCA
>DATJGC010000324.1:0-3389 GCA_035495345.1 Chitinophagaceae bacterium
CTTGGAATTTCAATGATCAGCTCGCCCTCAAACCCGCGGTGTTTTTGAATATCTCTTCTCATACAGCTTTCTGGAGCAATAAAGGTAAGGGTAAAATAATCCATGTTTTAAGCAAGATTGTTCATTTGCCAAGTGGCCGGAACAGCGCAATTTTATCATATGCCGAAGCGGGTGGCTCATTACTATGATGGGTGTCGCGCTTAAAAGTCATTGCTACCATGAAGCGAGATTGTCCATATCTGCCATATGATGTTTCAGCCGTTCGGCATTGCTGCTTGCTGGCCCTGCTCATTATATCCCACCTGGTCACGCAGGCACAAACTGAATTTGCGCATTGGAACAAGGCGCAGCTGGTATTAGACAATGGCATTGTACATCGTGAAATTGCTTTGCGGCAAGACAGCGGCCAGTACGGCACCAGCCTCTACCGTACAACAGACACTGCCAATGGTTTCTTTGATGCCCATAGCCCCGACTTCTCCTTTACAATGAATCAACAGTCTTATGCAGGCGCAGGCCATTGGTTGCTGCTGGCCATTGAGCGCTGCCATGATTCACTGCAGGGAGCTGGCGCCACCGTGCAATTGCAAAGCGCGGATAAGAAACTGCAATTATTTATCAATTACCTGCTCTACCCCGGCCTGCCGGTGATAAGGAAGAGTCTACGCATACAAAACCTTGGCCAGGATACCGTTGCACTGGAGGCTGTGAATGTTGAGCAACTCTCGCTCACCAAATATTTTCCCAATACCTATAGCTGGGTGTTTAGTGATTATGGAAGACGCCGTTCACTGGGCGCTTATGAAAGCAATAAACAAGATGCGTTGATCATTCTGCATAACCCCAGCTGGCAACAGGGTATTGTAATGGGCAACGAAGCACCTGGCGTCATGAAAAGAACCAGCGTTTTCTGGGAGGCGCCGGAAATATGTATTGGGCTTACCGGCACGCAATCACATTTCCCATTCAGAAAATGGATAGCTCCCGGCGCGGTATTTACAACGCCACAGGTATTCACCATGCTGTACAGCAGGCAGAAAGATCCATCGCTTATCTCTAATACCGCATTGCCAGACTTTATCCGGCGGCATATGGGCATACGACTGTCTGCTTTTCCTGATAAACCGAGCTTTGTGTACAATACCTGGCGCCCGTTTAAATCGGCCATCAATGACACGCTTATTAAAGCACTGGCCATTGCTGCCGCCAAAGCGGGTATCAAAGAATTTGTAATAGACGATGGCTGGCAGGATAAACTGGGCGATTGGGGCATCGATACAAAAAAATTTCCGCATGGGCTAAAGCCGGTGTTCGATCATATAAAATCATTGGGCATGAAGGCGGGACTTTGGGTGAGTATTGGCACGGCCGCTCCCGATAGTAAAGTATACCAGCAACATCCCTCCTGGTTTGTGGCCGATAAAAATGGCCATCCTATTTCACTCATCATTGATGATAAGGATAAATACACCGCCTGTCTTGGCACCGGTTGGTACAGTTATATAAAGACGGTATTACAAAAACTGGTGAACGATTATGGGTTAGAATACCTCAAACTGGATTTTTCGGTGGTAACCAGTCCCTATCGTTTTGACCATACTGAATCAGGTTGCTACGCACAAGGCCATAGCGGTCATAAAGACCACAGTGAATCCTTGTATACCAACTATGCGCTGATGTGGCAATTGTTTGATGAACTGCACAAGGCAACACCCTCGCTATTTATAGATTGTACTTTTGAAACCATGGGCGGCCTGCAACTAATAGATTATGCCTTGCTGCAACATGCAGAGGGCGACTGGCTCTCTAATTTTTATGAGACAGACGAGGCCGGTGATCTGCGGGTGCGGAATATGGCCTGGTGGCGTTCGCCCGCCATGCCCGCCACGGCACTGGTTATCGGTAACCTGAATATGGAAGACAAGGGTGGAGAAGCACATTTTATGTCACTGGCAGGTGCCTTACCCATTATGCTGGGTGACCCGCGCAGACTCAGTTCTTTGCAGCAAAAAACCTATGCCCGCTATGCTGCCTGGCTGCAACAAATGGGCCAGCGCTATGATGTAATGAGCTACCGGCAAGACCTTGCAGGTTTTGCTGAACCCGCAGAAGGGCAATGGGACGGTTACCAACGCATCAATACGCAACTGCGCAACGGTGGAATGGTGGCTGTCTTCAGACAGGGTGCAACTGAAAGTAAAAGGTTTGTTACAGTCAATTACCTTAGCCCGCAAGCCAGCTACAATATAATTAACGCTGGTACCGGCAAGGCCATTGGCCCCGCCATGAGCGGCGCTCAATTGCAAGCGATCGGTTTTCCTGTAACCATTGAACAACGCTACGGCGGCGCCATGTTTGAAATTGCCAAAATACCATAAAATATATTTTTTAATTTTTAAAACACAGTATTATGAGTAGAGAAGCACTGAGCAAAGAACAGGTGGCTCAATACGAAAAAGATGGTTTCCTGATCATCAAAGGGTTTTATACCCCTGAAGAAGTGAAGAAATTATATGCCGTGGCCATAGATGACGCGGAGGTAAGTAAGAATGCCATTAATGTAAATGATAGTGCGGGCAGGCGCAGCAAATTATCGCTCTGGTATAAGCCAGGCAATGATGTATACGGTTTGCTTACCCGTGGTGAGCGATTGGTCAATTCAGTCAATGCCTTGCTGGAGGGCGATGCAGCTGTTTGTCATTTTCACTCAAAGCTGATGCAGAAGGAGCCACGCGTGGGCGGCGCCTGGGAGTGGCACCAGGATTATGGTTACTGGTATAAAAATGAATTTCTGCTGCCCGGCCAGATGATGTCTGTTATGGTTGCCATTACGGAAGCCACCAAAGAGAACGGTTGCCTGCAGGTGATAAAAGGATCACATAAAATGGGAAGGGTAGAGCATGGCTTTTCAGGTGAGCAGGTAGGCGCCTCTCAACACTATGTAGATCTTGCGTTGAAGACAATGGAATTAGTTTACGTAGAGCTGGCTGCCGGTGATGTGTTGTTTTTCCATAGCAACCTGCTGCACCGCTCAGAAGCTAACCTGTCTGATAAGGCGCGCTGGTCGCTCATTTCATGCTACAACCGCGCATCCAATATTGGATACAATGATTCAGCCTCTGCTTCTTCCAGCATTACACCCATTGAAGTAGTACCGGATGATGCATTGCTGTTGCGGGATGCAACAGGCCTCTCTGCAGCCGCGGCTAATTTTTTGGCCAAGGAAGCAGACGTGGCGTTAAAATAAAGTATAAAGGATCCACTGAAAAGACAAAGCCAGCAACTGTTAGGGTACACCCTAGCAGTTACTGGCCTTTGTTTATAGATATTTTGTATTGCTGTCAGTACCTCGTTGGTTACTCAAAGAAAGGTATGCCGGGTGTAGCATA
>DATJGC010000325.1:0-8107 GCA_035495345.1 Chitinophagaceae bacterium
TTATACTACTACTAATATCATAACACAGAAACCATTGATGCTTCAGCCTAATGCACCGCGTTTTTTGCGCGAAGGAGATAAAATGGATTTCAGCAGCAAGCTCGTGAACCTGGACAATAAAGAACTTACAGGTACGGTGCAACTGGAACTGATAAACACCGCTACCAACCAACCGGTAGATGGCTGGTTCAGGAATATGTATCCTACGCAATATTTTACGGTGGCCGCGGGCCAGAGTACTGCTGTAAAATTCAACATCGATGTGCCATACCAGTACAACAGCGCGGTCAGCTATCGTCTCATTGCAAAGGCTGGCAACAACAGTGATGGTGAAGAAGCCGCGCTGCCCGTTGTAAGCAATAGCCTGCTGGTTACGGAAACCATGCCCTTACAGATGCGCGGCAACAGCGCAAAAAACTTTCGCTTTGAGAAATTACTGCAAAGCGGCAATAGCGAAACCCTGCAACAGCATGCGCTAACCGTAGAATTCAGCAGTAACCCTGCCTGGTACGCAGTGCAGGCACTGCCCTACCTGGCGGAGTATCCGTATGAATGTGCGGAACAAAGTTTTAACCGCTATTATGCCAATGCGCTGGCCAGTAAAATTGCCACTGCATCGCCGCGTTTACAACAGGTTTTTGAACAATGGAAAACAACTGACACCGCCGCCCTGCTCTCTAATTTGCAAAAAAATCCTACCCTCAAGGCCGTGCTGCTGGAAGAAACGCCCTGGGTGCTGGAAGCAAAGAACGAGGCACAGCAAAAAAAGAATATCGCACTGCTATTTGACATGGTGAAGATGAATGAAGCGCTGGCCGCTTCTTTTGAAAAGCTGTTACAGATGCAAAGCAGCAATGGTGGTTTTGTTTGGTTTAAAGGTGGGCCTGACGACCGGTTTATTACCCAATACATACTCACCGGTATCGGACACCTTTTAAAATTGCAGGCGATAGACGCCAGGCAGCAAAAAAAATGGACGCCAGTGATTACCGCAGCCTTATCTTACCTGGATAAACGCATTAAGGAAGATTATGACCTGCTGGTAAAACGGCCGGCTGACCTTACCAAAAACAACCTCGGTTACCTGCAAACGCAGTACCTGTACATGCGCAGTTTTTTCAATTATGCCATACCGGGCGCGTCATTCTCCGCCGTTAATTATTTCCGCAAACAAAGCCAGCAGTATTGGTTACAACAAAATAAATTCATGCAGGGCATGATTGCTTTGTCTTTGTACCGTAGCGGAGATCTAAGAACAGCTTCCAATATCATTACTTCTTTACAACAGCATGCCATTGTAAGTGAAGAAATGGGTATGTACTGGAAAGACAATACGCCCGGTTACTTCTGGCACCAGGCACCGGTAGAGACACAAAGCCTGCTATTAGAAGCTTTTGCAGAAATAAAAAAAGACAAGAAAATAGTGGACGACCTGAAGACCTGGTTGTTGCAACAAAAGCAAACGCAACACTGGCAAACAACAAAAGCCACTGCAGATGCCTGTTATGCACTGCTATTACAGGGTAGCGATTGGCTCTCCGCAACACCAAATGTAGAGATTACATTGGGTGATAAAAAAGTAATCGCTCCCACCAACGCTTCTGCCGGCACCGGTTATTTTCAGCAATCATTCAGCGGGCCCTTTATACAACCCGCCATGGGCAATATTTCCGTGCGGGTACAGAACAATAACCAGCAGCCAAACAGCCTGCCTTCATGGGGTGCGGTATACTGGCAATATTTTGAACAGCTGGATAAAATAACAACAGCTACCACGGCGCTGCAGGTAAAGAAAAATTTGTTTGTAGAAAAGAATACAGACAGGGGCCCCGTGCTGGAACCGATGGCAGAAAATGCCTACGTAAAAGTGGGCGATAAAATTAAAGTGAGAATTGAAATAAGTACAGACCGTGACATGGAGTATGTGCACATGAAAGACATGCGTGCCAGTTGTATGGAACCGGTAAATGTGCTCAGCGGTTACAAATGGCAGGGCGGACTTGGCTATTATGAAACCACGCGTGATGCCAGTACCAATTTCTTTTTTAACTGGTTACCAAAAGGCAAGTATGTTTTTGAATACCCGTTGTTTGTTAGTCATGCCGGCAATTTCAGCAACGGCATCACCAGTATACAATGCATGTATGCCCCTGAATTTGCCAGTCATTCAGAAGGCGTACGCGTAAACGCGGAACAATAAATCAATTAAAAAATTATCAACATCAGCAGCGATGCTGTACCATCTTATTTTTGCAGCATGCAGGTTGATTATCTTTTAGTAGGCCAGGGCATTTGCGGCAGCTTTTTAAGCTATGAACTGGCGCGCGCAGGCAAAAGCTTTATTGTTATTGATGAAGAAAAAACCAATACTGCTTCCAGGATTGCATCGGGTGTAATCAACCCCGTTACAGGAAGAAGAATTGTAACCACCTGGATGATTGATGAACTCATGCCATTTGCTTGGGCAGCCTATACCAGTATCGGCGCGCAGTTAAATATAGATTGCATTAGTGAGCGGCCCATTATAGATTGTTTTGCCACGCCACAAATGCGCGCGGCGTTTATAGAACGCTATGATGCCAACCCACAATACCTCTCACTACCTGCCAATGAGAACGATTGGTTGCCCTTCCTTCAATATGAACTTGGTTATGGTATCATACAGCCCGCCTACCTGGTAGATATGCAGCAATTGCTGACCACGCAAAGAAATGCACTCATCAACCAGGGTACACTCCTCGAAGCAAGGTTTAACGCAAAGGCATTGGTCTTTAATAATGATCATATAAGGTATGAACACATAACGGCCAGCAAGATCATCTTTTGTGAAGGGGCCGCTGCTTACGACAACCCATTTTTCCCCATGCTGCCTTATGGTCTCAATAAAGGCGAAATGTTGTTAGTAGAGATACCAGGCTTGCCTGCCACGCACATCATTAAAAAAGGCTATAGCCTGGTACCGTGGGCGCCGGGTATTTTCTGGCTGGGTTCTACCTATCTCTGGGAGTTTGAGAATGATCAACCTACGGAAGGCTTCTATCGTTTTGCAGAAAACTGGCTGAAGCAAACATTGAAGATGCCATTCAAGATCATTGATCACCGCGCGGCTGTACGGCCGGCAACATTAGAACGCAAACCCTTTGTGGGACTGCACCCGGCCAACGACAAGCTGGGCATTCTCAACGGCATGGGCACCAAGGGTTGCTCCCTTGCACCGTATTTTGCGCGGCAGCTGGTCGATCATCTCCTGCACAATACGCCCATCATGGCAGATGCAAACGTACAGCGCTTTAGGAAGGTGCTGTCGCGTTAAAAAAAGAATCCCGCACCAGCGCAAAAAAAATACTGTTTTGGCCATTCCTGTTGCAGGATCCTATATTTTTGTTTTTTGCCTAAAATTTCCCCCAATTATTTAAGTGCGCATTATGAGTGATAAGCAGTATTCAATACCGGCTAAGTACAGGAGAACGGAAAACATGCACATCCTGCTCTGGTTGTTGAAAGATATTTGCTGGGCTACCAACCTGCGGGTGCCGGGTCTTATTATGATTGTGCCCACCTTAACCGTGGCGGTATTGATCACCTGGCAAACACGGCACATGAAAAGCGAGTTGTTCCACAACCTGGCGGTCGATTTTTGGATTACCGCCAATTGTACCTGGATGATTGGCGAGTTCTTTCACCTGGATGAAAATATATGGCATGGCTACGGGCTCAGGCAGGCATCCATTATTCCGTTTGCGATTGGATTGGGCGTGCTGGCGTATTATTATGCGGTGCTCTACCGTAGAAAAGAAAATGAATTTGAGCGTGTAGAAGAGGCGGTAGAATCTGCTTCCACCCGGCACCGTTAGTAATGTAGTATCGCTGCAGGCTTCTTTTTGTTAATTAACCATGGCATTATAACTGTGCCCGTTGATGATCAGTTCATACGGGTCTTGCTTTAATACTTTTGACATGGCCAGGTAAAGGTCTGGCAGTTCATATTTAAAACGGAAAGGATTCTCAAAAAACATCTCAACACTTACCGCCCAAAACTCGTGGTAGTTGGAGGCAGCATATTCTCCGAGAAAATTCCGTTTTCCCTTTTGCATGTCCTGGAAAATAGGACGGGCTACCTTTGAAAAATTTTTGAACTCGTTCTTAAAATGCTTGTCTTCTTCTGACTTTACAATAAAGTTTACATAGGCCAGCGCATGTGCCATTTCATGCAAACCAACATTGCTGTTTTCATCTGCACGATGGATGCCTTTTAAGAAATTATCCCAGCTGAGGTAAATACCGGTATTGTCTACATGGCCCATAAACGGCAATGAATAATAGCCGTAATGGTAATCATGCTGCAGCACAAATATGTCGCGGAAATAATTGAGTGAAAATTTATCCAGTCCCAGGGTAAGCTGCGCTGATACTGCACAGATAAGCACCGGCATCTCTTCCTTTTTCTCAATGCCTACATAATGAAATTTTTTAGAACGGTGCATCAGGTAAGTGCGGAACAACAAACGATGTTGTTCTTTTTGAGAAAGCCTCCTGAAATAGGCAAGATGTGCCGTTACAATGCTGCGGTAATAATCTTCCTGTAATAAAAACTTTTTATAGTGATAGCGCTGCATAAAGCGGGCCGCAGGCTCCTGTAATAAACTGTAGAGGGTAACAATGAAGAAAACCGTTACACAAATAAGCACTACTTCCATGATTTTCAATTTTGCGGTTACAGATCAGAGGGTGGCTGAACATGGGTTGGATCTGTAAGGTGGCTTTCAGAAGAGTGGAGTGTGCGGTAAGCAGGTTTAATCCAAAGGAGTGTGGACTTATATGCAAACAAAATATAAACTTTTTCTGAAAACTAAAAGCCAATTAGGCTGGATTTTTCAAAATAATCTTCCAGCCCGGCGCGCGAGCGGTTTTTGTTAACAAAGTTAGTGGTTATCCAACGCCGGCGGCATGCTCATTAAAAAGGGAGAGCTATTGAATTACAATTATTTAACTAGCGTTAGCAGCCATTTTTACAAACCATACAATGGCCATTTACCGTAAACTTACGCCATCAGATAGCTTACTTATTTAATGGTACAAACGCCTTGGTTCTGGCGGTTTTTATCGCCCTACAAATGCCTCGCCATTCATAGTGCAAACTTTACCAATCATGAAAGCTTCTCTTCCACTCTTCGCAAATTACTGGGCAAAAGACTTGCATCATGATACCTTTACGGTGTCAATAATAACTGACTTTTACATGTAGCACCTGCAACATTTTAAGCCGCCCGGCATCTTCCCTCCCGTTAAACAGGTAAGCAAAGTTTTCCAGCAAAAGACCTTCTTCTACCCTTATAACCTAAGGCATGTGCTAAGCTATTGACAAGTGTAAAAACAATTTTCAACCCAAAAACCCCTTTTATGAACATCTCAGTTTTTGCCACCTGGTGGTGGATTCTTTTACTCCTTTTATTTGTGATTCTTTACAAGTTTATCCTACGTGTTTTCTTTGGTATGGTGATAGTTCCGGAAAATCGCATTGGCCTTGTTACCAAGAAATTTGTGCTGGTAGGCGATAACCGTGAGTTACCTGATGGCAGAATTATTGCCACCAAGGGCGAAGCCGGTTTTCAGGCAAAGACACTTGCCCCCGGCCTGTACTGGAATATGTGGCCATGGCAATATGCCGTAGATATGGTAGCCTTTATGGTGATACCTGAAGGTAAGATCGGACTTGTCTTAAGTAAAGACGGTGCCGAAATACCCACCGGGAGAATATTAGCACGCAAAGTAGACAGCGATAATTTCCAGGATGCACAAAAATTTCTGGACAACGGCGGACAACGTGGACGGCAAACCGCCTTCATGACCGCAGGTTCTTACCGTATCAACACTTTCCTGTTTGATGTAACCATTGCAGACCAGTTAATCATTCATGAAAACATGGTGGGCGTGGTAACAACGCTGGATGGTGAGCCCATCACGCAGGGACAAATAGCCGGTAAACAGGTGGAAGGCCATAATAATTTCCAGGACGTAGACAGTTTTATGAAACACGGCGGTAACCGCGGATTGCAGCCACAGGTAGTGCTGGCAGGATCTTATTATATCAACCCCTGGGGTGTGCAGATAGAAGAAATACCAATGACAAATGTTCCTATTGGTCATGTGGGTGTGGTTATCTCTTACATTGGAGATGATGGAGTGGATGTAACCGGCGATTCTTTCAAACATGGTAACATAGTAAGAAAAGGTTTCCGCGGCGTTTGGATGGAACCGTTAGGTCCGGGCAAATACCCTATCAATACCTACACCATGAAAATGGAACTGGTGCCTACAACAAACCTTGTATTGAACTGGGCCAATGCCAGGAGCGAATCTCATAACCTTGATAAAAACCTTTCTACCATTACGGTTAGGTCTAAAGACGGTTTCCCTTTTAACCTGGATGTGGCACAGATTATCCACGTACCGGCCAATGAAGCACCCAAGGTGATTGCGCGCTTTGGTAGTATGAACAACCTGGTAAGCCAGGTGCTTGAACCAACCATCGGCAACTACTTCCGTAACTCTGCACAAGACAGTGATGTCATCAGCTTTTTGAGCACGCGTAAAGAAAGACAGATTGCCGCCAAGGAACATATCAAGGCCGTACTGGATGATTACAACGTGAACGCGGTGGATACCCTAATTGGCGACATTGTACCGCCCGAAGCGCTGATGAAAACGCTGACAGACCGTAAGATTGCGCAGGAAGCAGAAAAGACCTACGAGAACCAGCGCATGGCACAGGAAAAAAGACAGGGTGTTGAAAAAGAAACAGCTATTGCAGACATGCAAAAAGAAATTGTAAAGGCGCAACAGAGTGTTGAAATTGCACAACGTACCGCAGATGCTACAGTAAAGAAAAGTGAGGGTGATGCCAAGAGTATCATTCTGCAGGTAGAAGCAGAAGCTACTGCCACCAGAACAAGGGCCGAAGCAGAAGCCGCTGCTACCAGGGCACGTGCAGGCGCACAGGCGGAGTCTACCAAACTGAACGCATCTGCAGACGCTGAAAGAATCAGCAAGACCGGACTCGCTGAAGCAGAAAAAATCATGGCCATTGGTAAATCTACCGCAGAGGCCTATGAGCTGCAGGTAAAGGCCATGGGAGGCGATAACTTTACGCGGTATAAGGTGACCGAGGAAATTGGTAAAAGTCGCATCAAGGTAATACCCGATGTCCTTATCAGTGGTGGACAGGGAACCGAAGGCGGCATTGGTGGACTGCTGGGTTTAAAACTGATGGAAATGGTAAATGAAAAGAAAGACAATTCCAATACCGGACAGCAATAAATTCTTCGGGGCAGTTTTTTCAAAGGCCATCGCTCTTGCGATGGCTTTTTTTACGCAATGCCTATCGGTATTTGTAGTAATTTCTCTGGCAATAGCGGGTCCTGGTTGAGGAGGTTGCACATGGCCTCGTACAGTGATGGCATGTATACTTTCATCTGCAGCGATCGTTCAAAAAAAGTCTCCACTGACACTGCCCAAAATTCATTGTAATTACTGCCTGCATAATTGTTGAGCATGGTTTCTTCTCCCTCCTGCATGGCGTTAAAAATAGGTCGGGCTACCGCGGAAAAATCATAAAACCTGTTGATAAAGGCATCATCTTTTGCATCATTGGCCCCGGCCATAAAATTTACGTAAGCAAGGGCATGCGCCATTTCATGGATGCCCACATTATCTGCATCAGTATAATCTGCATAACCTTTTAAGAAATTATCCCAGGAAAGATAAATGCCTTCACTGTTTACATGTCCCTCAAAGGGGCGGGCAAAAAGTCCGTATTTGTAATCGTGCTGCAGCACATAAATGGTGTCAAAATAATCAAGCAGGTACTTGTCTAAACCAAATGTGATCTGTACCGCCGCAGCACCAATCAGCAGCGGCATTTTTTCTTCTGCCGGCAGGTTTACACAACGTATTTCTTTGCCAAGGTTAAACCGAACCACCCGTTCCAGGAAGCGCTGGCGCATCAGTGGCGGCAGGCTTTTGTAATACGCATTGTAGGAGGAGAGCCATTCATCATATTGGCTGGCATTGGCCTCCAGCATGGCCGTTGCCATAGATGCAGCACGTT
>DATJGC010000326.1:0-5474 GCA_035495345.1 Chitinophagaceae bacterium
GATGCTGGAGCTTGCCTTGCAGGAATGGGCTGCCAGGACAACGCAAAATGCCGGCAATACTGTGGCCGGCGGGCCGCAAGAACAGCCCGTGCAAAGCACGCAGCAACACTAAGAAAACTGGCCGGCAAGTATTACCTTTGCGGCCGATTATGAAGTACAGCAACGAGATTAGCAAGCGGCGCACCTTCGCCATTATTTCTCACCCGGATGCGGGTAAGACCACGCTTACAGAAAAACTATTGTTGTTTGGCGGTGCCATTCAAACAGCCGGCGCCGTAAAAAGCAATAAGATAAAGAAACACGCCACCAGCGACTTTATGGAAATTGAGCGCCAGCGTGGTATCTCCGTTGCCACCAGCGTTATGACTTTTGAGTACAACAACACGCTTATTAACCTGCTGGATACGCCTGGCCACAAAGATTTTGCTGAAGATACTTATCGTACCCTGACGGCGGTTGACAGTGTTATACTGGTGATTGATAGCGTTAACGGGGTAGAGGCCCAAACGCGCAGACTAATGGAGGTTTGCCGTATGCGCGATACACCGGTAATTGTTTTCATCAATAAAATGGACCGCGATGGAAAAAACCGTTTTGACCTACTGGAAGAAATTGAAAAAGAACTGAACCTGCCGCTGCACCCCATGGCATGGCCCATTAACAGCGGTAAAGACTTCAAGGGTGTGTATAACCTGGCTGAGAAAAAACTCGTGCTCTTTGCGGCCAACACCAAGGGCAATGATGAAGACGTGGTAGAAATCACAGACCTTTCTCTGCCCATACTGGATGCACGACTGGGTGAACGTGACGCTGCAACTTTACGTGATGATGTAGAACTGGTAGACGGGGTGAACGGCGAATTAAAAGTAGAAGATTATCTGTCTGCCAAAGTAGCGCCGGTCTTTTTTGGCAGCGCGGTGAATAATTTTGGCGTAAAGGAAATGCTGGACACCTTCATCCGCATAGCGCCTGAACCACAATGCAGGCCTACCACTACAAGGCAGGTTTGCCCGGATGATCCAAAACTGAGCGGCTTCATTTTTAAGATACATGCTAACCTGGATCCCAAGCATCGGGACCGCATCGCATTTATGCGCATCTGCGCGGGTAAATTTGAAAGAAACAAGTATTACCACCATGTACGCCTGGATAAAGACATACGTTTCAGCAACCCCTATAGCTTTTTGGCACGCAGTAAGGATGTTATTGAAGAAGCCTATCCGGGTGATGTGGTAGGTTTATTTGATACCGGCAATTTTAAGATTGGTGACACCTTAACCGAAGGCGAGAACTTTTATTTTACCGGTATACCTTCTTTCTCACCGGAGATCTTTAAGGAAGTAGTCAACAAAGACCCGATGAAAACAAAGCAGCTTGAAAAGGGTTTGCTGCAGCTGACAGACGAAGGCGTAGCACAATTGTTTACCCAGTTTGGCGGCAATAAAAAAATCATTGGCTGTGTGGGTGATCTGCAATTTGAAGTCATTCAATACCGGCTCCTGCATGAATATTCAGCCTCGGTAGAGTTCAGGCCCATGCCATTTTATAAAGCCTGCTGGCTAACCAGCAATGAGCCGGCCAAGTTGCAGGAGTTTGCGCGTTTTAAACAGGGCAATATTGCCGAAGATAAAGACGGGCATATGGTATACCTGGCGCAGAGTGAATGGTTTTTAAATACAGAAAGAACCAATAACCCCGATATACAGTTTCATTTTACCTCGGAGATACATAAGGAGATGGTGTAGCGGTCTTAGTTGATCAGGCCTGGGCTGTATCCACTGGCGCTACTGGCGCTGCGCAAGCATTTATTAATACTTGCTGATAACACCCGTATAATTCTGCGGCGTTATTCTTTTGAGTTCTTTTTTTACTGTTTGTGCAATACCCAGTCCGTCTACAAACTGGTGGATACTTTCTTTATTGATGCCGGCATTGCCGCGGGTAAGTTCTTTTAAGGCCTCATATGGGTTGGGATAATTCTCCCGGCGTAGAATGGTTTGAATGGCTTCTGCTACCACTGCCCAATTATTATTGAGGTCTTCATCGAGTTTCTTTTCATTGAGCAGGAGCTTGCCCAATCCTCTTTCAATAGATTTTACAGCAATCACAATATGGGCAAAGGGTACACCTATATTTCTCAATACTGTAGAATCGGTAAGATCACGCTGCAACCTTGATACAGGCAGTTTTGCCGCCAGATGCTCCAGCATGGCATTGGCCAGTCCCAGGTTGCCTTCTGCGTTTTCAAAATCAATGGGGTTTACTTTATGCGGCATAGCGGAAGATCCTACTTCGCCTTTTTTTACTTTTTGTTTGAAATAATCCATGGAAACATAGGTCCACAAATCCCTGCAAAAATCTATCAGAATATTATTGATACGCTTCATGGCGTCAAAATGCGCGGCCAGGTTATCATAGTGCTCTATTTGCGTAGTAAATTGCTGTCTGGTGAGGCCCAATGATTTTTCTACAAACTGGTTGGCCAGCTGCACCCAGTCTTTACCGGGAAATGCCACGTGGTGGGCATTAAAATTGCCGGTAGCGCCGCCAAACTTTGCAGTAAATGGAATGTGGATAAACTGTTCTACCTGGTTCTGCAATCTCTCTACAAATACCATGATTTCTTTACCGAGACGGGTGGGGCTGGCAGCCTGTCCGTGGGTGCGGGCAAGCATGGGTATCTCCATCCATTGATCGGCCAGTATGCTTAATTCTTTATTGAGATTTAGTACAGCGGGCAGGTATTCACATTCAATGGCGTGTTTCCATAAAAGCGGTACGGAAGTATTGTTAATGTCCTGCGAGGTAAGCCCGAAATGCACCCATTCCTTTTCATCTTCCAGTCCAACGGCGTCCAGCTTATTTTTTATAAAATATTCTACTGCCTTCACATCATGGTTGGTGGTTTTTTCAATCTCTTTTACAGCTGCAGCATCTTCCAGGCTAAAATCAGCGGCCATTTCCTGCAATGATTTGCGGGCTTTGACCGGCAGGGTAAAAAATTTTTTATCGGCCAGGAAAAGGAAATAATCTACTTCTACCCGCACACGGTATTTGATAAGTGCAAATTCAGAAAAATAATCTGCTAGGTGTTGCACCTGTCTACGGTAGCGACCGTCAATGGGCGATAGGGCGGTAAGCGAAGTAAGTTCCATGCAGCTTGGTTAGTATTTGTTCAGGTGACCTATATTTGTGCCCAAAATTAAACCATTCTGGTTAACAATAGTGATATTATATGGCTCCGGACCCAACGCAGCAAGCTTCTACCGGTATGCATACAATAGTACTTCTATAGAAACCGGCTATCTACAACATGCGTACAATTAAATGCGGGGCGGTAAGTTATCTGAATACAAAACCTTTGATCTACGGGTTTGAACAGGGCGCAATGCGGGATGTTATTGCAATGACGGAAGATTACCCGGCCAGCATAGCAGCCATGTTGCTGAACAATGAAATTGATCTGGGGCTGGTACCGGTGGCCATTATACCGGCCATGACAGAACACCATATTGTAAGCAATTACTGCATTGGTGCAGACGGGCCGGTGGCCTCTGTGTGTTTATTCAGCGATGTACCCATTGAAGAATGTACAGAAGTGCTGCTGGATTACCAGAGTAGAACCTCGGTGCAGCTGGCTAAAATTCTGTTGAAAGAATATTGGAAGGTAAACCCGGTGTTAACGGCTGCCAGGGCAGATTTCAGGCAGCATATTAAAGGCAGCACGGCCGGGCTGGTAATTGGCGACAGGGCTTTTGAGCAGCGAAAAGTGTCGGCCTATGTATATGATTTGGCGGAGGCCTGGAAGGCGATGACCGGACTACCCTTTGTCTTTGCCGCATGGATCAGCAATAAGAAGCTGGAAGATGATTTTATCAGCGCCTTTGACAGCGCCACCGGCAAGGGCCTGCAGCACATTGATGAGATTGTTGCCGCGCATCCTTACCCTTTGTTTGATCTAAAGAAATATTTTACGCAGCATATCACTTATACACTGGATGATGCCAAGCGCGCCGGACTTGGGTTGTTTTTGGAGAAGTTGAAGAGCTTACAGTAGGGACTTTTCTTTTTGCGGCGATACTCTTTTGCCTGTTGAGAAATAAATACCACTCAAAATTTATTCATCGCTTCTGCTACACGACTGATGTCTGACGCAGTATGACAGAAAGAAATGGGCAGGCTCAAGGTTGTCTGGTGTATCTCTTTTGCGATGGGGCTAATTTGACCGTCAAGAATGCCCTGCATAGCTTTTTGTTCATTAGGGGGTATGGGGTAATGAATTTCTGTCTGTATGTTTTTAGAGAGCAGATATTGCTTTAGTGCATCTCGTTTCGGGTGGCGAACATTGAAAATGTGGTACACATCAAAATACCCTGGTTCTTCTACCGGCAAAATAAAATCATCTTTCAAAACCTGCCTGTAAATAGCTGCCAGCTTTCTTTTATGCGCGTTGATTTCATCTAAGCGACGAAGTTTTACCAGTAAAAATGCTGCCTGTAATTCGTCGAGCCGGGAATTGTAGCCTACTACTTCGTTATTGTATTTTATAGCCGAGCCGTAATTACGAAGCACTGCAATTTTTTGTCGCATAGCATCATCCTGGCAGGTAACCGCGCCGGCATCACCAAGGGCGCCCAGGTTTTTGGAGGGGTAAAAGCTGTGAGCGCCAAATACGCCCCAGCTACCGGCTATCTTATTGTTATAATGTGCTCCGTGTGCCTGGGCACAGTCTTCAATTACATGTAGTTGATGTTTTCTTGCGAGCGCCGTGATGGTTTCCATATCGCAGAGCTTACCATAGAGATGAACTACCAGTATGACTTTCGTTTTTGCTGTAATTTTTTCTTCCAGCTTTGTTGCATCAATATTGTAAGTGGAAAGAGAGGGTTCAGCCAAAATCGGTTGCAAACCATTTTGTACAATAGCAAGGATGGTGGCAATATAGGTGTTGGAGGGAACTATGACTTCGTCGCCCGGCGCTAAACCCAAGGCTTTTAGTGAAAGCACCAGCGCATCCAGACCATTGGCTACGCCGGCGCAATAAGGGCTGCCACAATATCGCGCATAGCTTTGCTCAAATTCTTTTACCTGGCTGCCAAGAATGTACCAGCCGCTGGTAAGTGTATCATTGAATGCGCTACGGTATTCATCAAAGAAAGATGTATTTACCTTTCCGAGATTTTCGTATTCAATAAGCTGCATAGGGTTCAAAGATATAATCGTTCTGGTCAAAGTATTCAGAAGCCAGGATCATGAGTATTGCATCTGCACTGAAATGCTCCATGGTATGCCAGTCTGGTGGTTCAATGATAAGGCATTGATCGGGACGGTTGAGCAAGAAGGTGGAAAGACCTGTTTTGCCGTTGTTATTATTTATTTGACAGGACCCCTGGATGCAGATGGCGGCCTGTGTGGTTTTCTTATGCCGATGCCCGCCACGCACAGACCCATCTACGCCGTAGATATAAAATATG
>DATJGC010000327.1:0-5191 GCA_035495345.1 Chitinophagaceae bacterium
AGAAATGAAAGCAGAACGCCAGCAGAAACCACTGATACCTTATGGATGGGTAAGAGCCTTGCTCCTGTTTGCCGCTTACCTGGGGCTTACCGTATTGATCAATTTTCTTCTTCCTTACCTGCAGACAAATGCGCCGGCTGCCGACCCTGCCCAGGCACAGCCCTCATTATTGCCCTACCTGTATTTCATTATAGCAGCATTGGTAAGCTTTGCATTGGTGTGGGTCTTCCTTCGCTTTATAGACCGGCAGCCGTTTAGCAGCATTGGCTTATCAATGAGCGACAAAGGAACAGACGCGCTCACTGCGCTGTTACTGGGTATATTCCTGCTCTGTGCAGGCGCCTCTGTTTTATTCTTTACCGGGCAGCTGCGCTGGACAGATAACAGCTTCAACGGCAACGAGCTTTTTATCAGCTTTGGACTGCTGGTGATTATTGCGCTGTATGAAGAAGTAGTATTCAGGGGCTATGTACTGAATAACCTGCTAAACAGTGTACCACGCTGGCCTGCTATTGGCATTTCTGCGCTGGCATTTACGCTGGCTCATGTTTCAAACCCTTCTTTTGCTGTATTGCCATTGATCAATATCTTACTTGCAGGCGTATTGCTGGGCATCAATTATAGCTACACAAAAAATCTTTGGTTTAGCACCTGCCTGCATTTTGCGTGGAACTTTATGCAGGGACCGGTAATGGGTTTCCAGGTGAGCGGTCTTCCATTTAAGAGTCTGTTAAGTCATTCCTTGCAGGGCGATGAGATTGTTACTGGGGGGAAATTTGGCTTTGAGGGTTCTGTGGTAGCAACGGCCCTCTACCTGTTGGCCATTGCATTATTGGTATGGGCCTACCAGAGGAAAAAAGTAATTGCGGCAGCGCCGGTACTCCAAACTAAATAAGCTTCACTGCCTTCAACATATAAAAAGGCGTATGCAACTGCTGGAGAGCTGCATACGCCTTTTAAAGTCAGGTGTATTTATGGCATAATGATGAGCGACTTTGCACTCACAATTTCTACCAGTTCAAGATCAAAAACAAGATCCTGCCCTGCCAGCGGATGGTTAGCATCCAGTGAAATAGACTCGTCTTTGATATCTGTGATAATAACGGGGATGACTTGTCCGTCTCCGCTGGTCATATTCAATTGCATACCTACTTCGGGCACCATTTCCGGGGGAAAGTTAGCCCTTGGAAATTCTACCAGCATCTGTTCGTTCACCGGGCCATAGGCCTCGTCTACTGGTATATTGATTGTTTTCTTATCGCCTACCTGCATTCCGGTAACACCATCGTCAAAACCCTTTATCACCATACCACTGCCTACTTCAAATTCAAGGGGCTCGCGACCTTCGCTGCTGTCGAATGTTGTTCCATCTGTAAGACGACCGTGATAGTGAACTTTCACTGTATCGCCGCTTTTCACTGTTTGCATAAACTAATTTTTTTTAAAAATAATAATCAGGTATCCATCCCTTCTTTAAAAATCAGTCTCGTTGCAGCACACTTCAACGGGGAAGTACAAAGGAACGAAGTCAATAAATAAAGATGATTTTCAGCCCCGAAAATAAGCCAATGTTGTTCATTTTCCATCACAAAAATAGCTCCGCATTGTCACAACCCAACGACGCAAACTTTGTGTATGAAATTCCTCATGATGCTTTGTTACGCCGGTATGATCAAACACGATTACTTACTTTTACAATATGGACAACAGCAAGGAGCAGCATGGGCCACAAAGAATTAAGAGCCTGGTATTTATGGGTACCCCAGATTTTGCAGTGGCCTCACTGGCGGCCATTGTAGCCGCCGGCTTCCCGGTAACGGCCGTCATTACTGCGCCTGATAAACCGGCAGGACGAGGCATGAAGATGACAGAAAGCGCGGTTAAAAAATTTGCAACAGAAAAAGGCATCACGGTGCTGCAACCGGAAAAATTAAAGAACCCCGCATTTATAGAAAGCCTGCGGGCATTGAAGGCAGATATACAGGTGGTGGTGGCTTTCAGGATGTTGCCGGAAGTAGTATGGAATATGCCGCCGATGGGCACCATTAACCTGCATGGATCCTTGTTGCCGCAATACCGCGGCGCCGCGCCTATCAACTGGGCGGTGATCAATGGCGAGAAAGAGACAGGCGTTACTACCTTTAAACTACAACATGCAATAGATACAGGCGATATATTATTACAGGAACGCTTCCCTATTGGCGAAGAAGAAAATGCGGGCAGCGTGCACGACAGGATGAAAGAAATTGGCGCTCAATTGCTGGTGAAGACATTGCAAGGCCTGCAAGACGGCAGCCTCCAGGAACAGCCGCAGCAAATCTTACTAGAAGACCCCCAGCTTGCCCAGCAGCCACTGCACCATGCACCCAAAATATTTACTGAAACCTGCCTGATAGACTGGAATAAAACTGCCGAAGAGATACACAATTTGATACGCGGACTATCCCCTTTTCCGGCTGCCTTTACTTATCTGCATGGCAAAATGCTGAAGATCTATGCAGCAAAAAAAGAGCTGAGCTTGCCCAGCATTGCACCGGGCGAATGGTTAACAGACCACAAGACCTGGCTAAAATGCGCCGCCAGCAATGGCTATGTTAGGGTTGAAGAGTTACAGCTGGAAGGCAAAAAGAAAATGACCACCGCCGATTTTTTACGCGGCTACCGTTTTCCGTAGCAGGAAATTGAACACAAGGTTTGTCGGTTATAGATCACCGTTACCATCTTAGTTCCACGCTGAACTTGCCTGTGCTGCCACCGGCTTCCAGCTCTGATGCGCCTGCATCACTAATGCGCGCCACCAGGCCCTGGCTTTCTTTCATCTCCGGCAGGTTGCCGAGCACTTTTGCAAAGATGGCCCTGCCGGAAACAGGATTGTTTACTTTTATAATGGTTCCTACCGGCACGTTATTTACCAGGGCATAGAATTTACCATCGCTCCAGCCGCTGGTGCTTTTAAAAATGCCTGCGCTGCCGCTGATAGATTTACCGCTTTCTTCATACTGTGTTTTGAAATAGCCTCCCTTAAAAGATTTGGAACCACTATTTACCGGTACGGGGTTGCTGGTATTTACAGCAGGTGTTTTTGTTTCCGGCTTGCCGGAATTACTTTTTGTTAGCGCCGGGTCAGCATTATCTGTTAATGGGGCATCCGCTGGTTTTTTCAGGGGTTTAGTATCCGTATGTTTTTCTTCCGCGGGCGTTGTGGCTACTGACGTTACAGCGGGGGCCTTTGCATTCCCCTGCGCAGCAAGTGCAGACTGCGCGCTTTTTACTTTCAGGTAGCCTACAATTAAATTCATGCCGGGCTTGGCCTGTTCCTTTTTTATGTTATTCCATTTTTCAATGGTTTCAATGGGCAACTTGTTATAATTAACGCTTACGCGGTATAACCACTCTCTTTCCTGTAAGGTATGGTGAACGGGGAGTAATATCTCATCTGCTGCCTTGCTGCCGCTCTGAGAAAAGTTTTCAGCAGTGAGCGGCACTTTGATCACCTGCCCAATGCTGAGGGGCTTATCGAGCGTAAGGCCGTTATAAGAGGGTAATTGTTTGGGATTTACATTATAGTTACGTGCAACACTGTACCATGTATCTTTGGCCTGCACCGTATGCTTCAGGTATAAATGCGGCGAGATGCCCTGTACCTGCAGATCATTCTCCTGCGCCCAGCCCAACTCTGTCAACAACAAGCACAGCAAGACCAGTAACCAGTTATTTTTCATAGTATTGTTTTACGTTGCTTCGTTTAGTTCCTGTCTGCAAATATGAAAATTTTTTGACCAAATATGCCAAAATTAAAGCCAAAATACCGGCTTTACATTGTTGATGTTACCCTCATAGCTGTTAACACCTATGATTCTACGCTTCAAGCAGGCGCTTTCAGGATTCTCCACTCTTTTGGATAGTAATTATTGAATCGTTTCTCCAGCATCTTTATCCAACCCAGCGCATACCCATGGTAGGTTACCCGCGCCCATCCCCGGTGAGGAGTGTCAATCGTAAACTCCTGTTTGCGTAAATACTGGATCGCTTGTTCTACATTGAGCGAGATGCGGGGAATGTTTTCTCCCGCAAGGGTGCTCAGCGCCAGTTGGTGATCCGGCAACAATGTATTGCCTGCCAGTGTACCCAATACTACCCCTGCTTTTTTTATGTACAATGCAGATTGCAATAAGAGTATATCCTTCTCAAAAATGGACGGCAGCGCAACAATAGCTTCTTTTTGATGAAACAAGAGCATAGGTTGCGAGGCATCTATCAAGGGCAAACAGGCTTTTTCAGCTTTAGCAGATACTTTTTCTAAACCTGTTTTTGGCCATCTTGGTGCTGTGCTTGCGGCCGCCTCGTTTTTTTGTAAGACTGCTAAAAAAAATCCCTCGCCCATTGTTTTGCCCGGAAAGAACCGATAGGTACTCGCCTTATGTTGTGCTGTAAAGCTGGTGGTAATCATCCAGTCTTCCTGCAACTGTAAAGGAAGAGTGCCTGCTTCATGCGTAGATAATAGCCAATCAATGATGGCTTCATCTTCTGCAGGCGAGTAAGAACAGGTTGCATAGATCAGTATGCCACCTGGTTTGAGCGCCGGCCATACATCTGCCAGTATGCGTTGTTGCCGCTGGCTACAAAGCGCTACATTGTTTTCACTCCATTCACTGATGGCTTCTGCATCTTTGCGGAAGAGCCCACTGCCACTGCAGGGCGCATCTACCACAATGACATCAAAATAATCCTGCAGGCGCGCAAAATGCGCAGGATCATTATTTGTAACCACCACGTTACTGGCGCCCCACTTAATGATATTCTCTTCCAGGATGGCTGCGCGTGATTTTATAACATCATTGCTCACCAGCAGGCTATCCTTGCTAATGAGTGATTGCAGCAAGGTAGATTTACCACCCGGCGCAGCACAAAGATCCAGCACACGCAGGGCTTTTCTAAGATCGGAGGTTTGGCGCAGGGCCTGCTCAACAAACATACTGGATGCTTCCTGCACATAGTAACAGCCGGCATGCAATAAGGGATCAAAAGTAAATGCAGGTCGCGCAGAAAGATAATAGCCGCAGGAAGACCAGGGAACGCGGCCCGCCACCGGCAATGCCGTAAAAGCGCTGAAGGCTGCAGGCTGATAATCTTCTTCACTACCAGCGGGCGGAGACGCTGTGCGCCATTGCTTAGCAGGGTTAAACCTTAC
>DATJGC010000328.1:0-4611 GCA_035495345.1 Chitinophagaceae bacterium
AAGAATTATACAGATCGTTTTCAACACAACAACCCGTTTCATAAAAAAGAATTTTATAAAGAAGAATTTACGCAGTTTGTAAAAGAACATTTTCTGCACTCTGATTTCTTCAACCAGGGCTTCGAGGTGGTAAGCGTTATCAGTAATGAAATTGCAGAACAGGCAGCATCAATAAGGCTTATTCACTGGCAACCCACTAAGACTGTTAGCAGAAAGTATACAATCGCCATTGCTTCAAATGCGCCGCTTCCAACAAACCACACTCAAATTGCGTCCATTGTACCGCGCACAAACAAAGACTACCTCGTGTTAATGGACACGATGTTGGACCGCCAGCGCGAAATTGAAAAATTAGGCCAATGGGGCAAAACCCTGAGCGAAACACTAGCACTAAGGGAACAAGCAATGACAACTATTAATACGCAGGAGTTTTTGCCTGCATTGCCTTCCAGTCATTCGCATGATTCTTCTGACAAAAATGACGTATCCGTACAAAGCCTGCAGCAGCGCTTACAGGAGCAGGCATCCATTGCCAGGCAATTGCAGGAGGCGCTTGACCAGCAAAAATTAATTGCCAAAGAGTTGAATGAGCAATTGCACGAACAACAATCAGCGACCGCTAACCTGACGGCAAAAATACAGGAGCGAGAATTACTGACCGCTTCAGTAAATGCTAAATTGCATCTTTTATACCAGGAGGCTGACAAGGTGAAGGAGCGGCTCTCAGAGATATACGACTCAGACGGATGGCGCCTGCTCAGCCGGTATTATCGCCTCAAAGGCAAATTGCTTCCAGAAGACTCCAGGCGCTACAAGCAATTGAAACGGTTATTTCAGCAACTGAGGGGCAAGGCGAAAGGTTCTGATACTTCTCTTACCCACTCGCCGCTTTCGGCGCTTAACGCAATGGTGATTGTACCGTTTTCGATCCCTTCCTTTGAGTTTCCTGTTGTCTCCATTATTATCCCGGCTTATAACGCGTGGAAAATGAACTACCAATGCATAGCGGCTATTGTCCGCAACAGCTTTGGTGTACCTTATGAAATAATTCTGGCAGATGATTCTTCCGCTGACGAGACCAGTACCGCTTCAACCGTCATCAGCAACCTTGTACACATACGCAGCCAGGAGAACCTGGGATTTCTAAAAAATTGTAACCATGCCGCGGGTTTTGCCAAAGGAAAATACCTGCTGTTTCTCAACAATGATACAACGGTGCACGCAAACTGGCTGGCGCCGATGGTAACACTTGCTGAGTCAGACCCGCAAATTGGGATGGTTGGTGGTAAATTGGTATACCCCGATGGCCGTTTGCAGGAAGCAGGTGGCATCATCTGGAATGATGCGTCTGGCTGGAATTATGGTCATGGAAAAGATCCTCAGCTGCCAGAATTTAATTATGTTAAGGAAGCCGACTATATTTCTGGTGCGTGTATACTCATTAAGAAAGAAGCCTGGGAGAAAGGCGGTGGGTTTGATGAGCGTTATACCCCCGCCTACTGTGAAGATTCTGATTTTGCCTTTACCCTCCGCAGTATTGGCTACAAGGTGATGTACCAGCCGCTTACAGAGGTAACACACTATGAAGGTTATTCACACGGAACAGACGCTTTGCCCGGCACAGATGGCTCCAATATAAAATCTTATCAACGGCTAAATAACCAGAAATTTTTTGAAAAGTGGAAGGATGTACTTGTCAGGGACCAATTTCCTAATGCGGTTGACGTGTTTCATGCGAGAGACAGAAGCCGTGGTAAGAAAACCCTGCTGATGATTGACCATTACGTGCCCCATTTCGATAAAGATGCCGGCTCAAAAACTACGTTTCAATACCTGCAGCTATTTGCCTCCATGAATTTAAATGTGAAATTTTTGGGCGATAACTTTTTTAAACATGAACCCTATACAACCGCAATACAACAGTTAGGCGTGGAAGTACTGTATGGTCCATGGTATCGTAATCATTGGAAAAAGTGGCTCATTGACCACAAAGAAGAAATTGATTATGTTTACCTCAACCGGCCGCATATTTCCATAAAATACATTGATTTTATCAGGAAGGCTACCAATGCAAAAATACTTTATTACGGCCACGATCTTCATTTCCTGCGAGAACAAAAACAGTATGAGATTACTAAAAACCCGGCACTGCTAAAGTCTGCGGTGAAATGGAAACAAACAGAATCCTACCTTTTTGACAAATCTGATATTGTTCTAACGCCAAGTGATGATGAAAAGGAAGTGATTGCGGCATTAAATAGTAACTACCATGTAGAAACCATTCTGCCTTATTTCTTCACGGTACCGGCATCACCGATTACTGATTTTACGCTGCGCGAAGACGTACTGTTTGTAGGAGGTTTCAATCATCAACCCAACCTTGATGCGGTAGAATGGTTTTGCACATCTGTCTGGCCGGCAATACATGAACAACTACCCGGTGCTAAATTTATAGTGGTAGGCTCCAACCCACCACCAGCCATAATCAAACTGGAAAGTGAGCATGTACAAATCCGCGGCTTTGTGTCTGACGAAGAACTTCAGGCCATTTATGCCCAGGTGAAGATGGTGGTGATACCATTGCGTTTTGGGGCGGGTGTAAAAGGCAAAACAGTAGAAGCTCTTTACCAGGGACTACCCATCATAACAACTACTTTTGGTGTTGAGGGCATGCCTGGTGATACATCGTTTATGCACCCGATGAATGAAGCCAATACCTTTGCAGACGAATTGGTAAGGATCTATAAAGACGACCAGTTGCTGGTGAAAATGAGCACCGAGGGTACACAATATATCAACACCCATTTCACAAAAGAAGCGGCAGCAGCTAAGATGGCTGCATTGCTGGCGAAGGCGTGAATAAACAACGAATTATGCAGGTTGGGACTAATGTAAAAGAAACAGCCGATCAAGCGTATTGCTTGTTTACCCGCAAAGCCCGCATTAAGACTGGGTGGAAGCACAAAAAACGTTTGCTGACGATATGGCAACGCTCAATAGTAATGCATAATCAATGAATACAAGCGCAGTTGCTATATTTTTTCATAACTACTACGGGCACCATGCTGAATGGCTCAACTACTTTAAAAAGACAATTCGTTTTGATGCCTGCCTCTATTATAATATCAATGAAGACAGTATTTACAATATCCAGGAAAATGATCCCGCTGCCTTCAATGCCTTTGGTGCGCAACCTGACCATTCCATACAACAACTGCTGGTAAGAAGCTCGTCTAACATGGGCAAAGATATTGGTGGCAAACTGGTGTTGCTCGACAGCTATCTCCGTCTGGCTGGCAACAGTGAATACTGTTTATTTTTGCACGATAAAAAAAGTCCGTACAAAGCCAATGCAGAAGCCTGGAAAAACAATCTTTTTGCCATTGCCGAGGAAGATTTTAGCAGCAAGGCATTGCAACTATTTAGTCGTCAGCCAAACGCGGGCATTATAACGGCCAATGGCAATGTAAAGGATGAATATGATTACGACCGGCAGGCATTCAGCAGCAATAACCGTTTGTTATTACCCGCATTGCAACAGGCCTATGAAATACATCCACCCTCCTTTCATTATGTAACAGGCACTATGTTCTGGTGCAGGATGCAACCGCTGGTAAATTTTTTTACCAGGCATTCACCACTGTCAGTGCGCAGCCAACTGGAGAAGGGCAACGTAATAGATGACTTCGAGGGCAGCCATACGCATGCCTGGGAGCGACTGCTATGCTGGCTGGTAACCGCACAACAATATGCAATAAAAACAATCTGATGCTACAGCCAATTTTCTATATCACTGCGGAAGCTGGCGCATTGGAAGCTGCGGCACCTGCCGCCCAAGCCAATAACGGCTGTATTTCGCTGCTGGCCAGCGATACGGAACAACTGCGGACGCACTATCTCCTATGCCAGCAATATGCAACGATCCCTTTCTCTCTTACACTACAGGTAGATACAGCGCCTGACCAGCCATTGATTGAAGCCATGCTCGCTTTTCTGTTTTTACCCGCATTCTATAAACAGCACCAGCGCAGAATACTAAGTTTGCTGGGCGATAATGAGGTTTTGCTACAGCAGGCGAAACGTTTACTTACCGAAGCAGCGGCAGAACAGCATATAGAGATGGAGATTTACTCTCTGCGCCTTTTCAATAGTTTGGCGGAAGCTGAAAAACAGCTAACCGGCGCATTTTTATTTACCTCTTCAGAGGATTTTCTACAGCAGTTGTCATTAACATGGGAAGGAACTATACCGGCAGGTAGTTATTACTTTGTGCATGATGTGCAGATGGGGTATGCGGCTCTTTTACATAAAGCGGCTGCGCTGGAAAACAGCTATGCTGCTGCGCATCCGCAGCAGTATTCTTTGAGGCGCCAGTTACAGGAGGCAAACAACAACAACGCCAGGCTGCAACAGCAGCTCTTAGCAACAACAACAGAGCTTGCCAATTACAAAACGCACCTGGAAGTACTTAAGTTGAACCACCAGGCAAAAGAACTGCAGGATTATTATAACAATGAATATGAAATTCTGCCTACCTGGTTTAAGCGGCTCGGACAAATTATAAAAGTGATCATGGGCAAGCGCCGATTTCGATCTTTATTTACTGACCAA
>DATJGC010000329.1:0-5066 GCA_035495345.1 Chitinophagaceae bacterium
CATTTGCCTGCGCCTGAAATTGAACAATTGCCGCATGCCGCAGGTGTATATTATTTCTATAACCAGAAAAGAAAAATAGTATACGTGGGCAAGGCGGCTAACCTGCAGCAACGCGTAAAAAGCCATTTCAGTAATAACGATAGCAGCAAACGCAAGCAGGAATTCCTGCGCAATATTCATTCTGTTTCCTGCAAGGTCTGCAGCAGTGAACTGTCTGCGTTAATTCTTGAAAGCACCGAAATACGCCGCCTTTGGCCGCAATACAACCGCAGCCAGAAGAAATACCACCACGAGTACGGATTGTATACCTACGAAGATCAAAACGGGTACCTGCGCCTCTTTATAGAAAAAAAGAAGCCACATCTTACACCCGTGTATACCTTCAATCTTTTACATGAAGGACAGGTATTGCTAAAAAAAATGATCGAGGAATTTTCACTGAATGAATCGCTTTGTT
Source organism: Chitinophagaceae bacterium (assembly GCA_035495345.1). GTDB lineage: Bacteria > Bacteroidota > Bacteroidia > Chitinophagales > Chitinophagaceae > JACMLD01. Next base: position 458 of record DATJGC010000329.1, read on the forward strand.
TTGTAAATAAATCGGGTAATAATGAAATGCCCGGCAGCCCGCAACAATACAATGAAAAAGTGAAAAAAGCCATTGCTTCATTGCATGAACAGCTGCCCACATTTCTGGTAACAGATGGCGAAGATGAAAAGGCCAATTATTTTTTGATGGAGCGCGGAAGATTTGTGGGCATGGGTCAATTACCAAAGGAAGCCATTAACACTTCACTGGAAGCAATAAAAACCAATCTCACCATGTATCCTGATAACGACTACATCAGGGGACTGCTTTACCAGTTTGCAGAAAAGTTTCCGGATAAGAAAATAAAAATTTTGTCCCAATAATGACTTAGCAGCAATCGGGACAAAATTCAATGCAATAACCTTCAGCGGTTAAGAAATAAGCAGAAAACCAGTGTAAAATTTAACTCCAGGCCATGTAGGTTATGGTGGCGATAATTGCGTACAATACAATAACGATCAACGCGATCTTAAAGCCGCTGCTGTGTGACAAGTCGAGTTTCATAAATTTAATTTTTAAGCATGAACCAATAATAGGGGACAGGACTACGGTACAGTCTTCAGAGGGGTGGGTCAACGGAGCGGTCTTCCTTAGAAATAGATTAGCTAACGGGTTATGCCTTACGAGGTTAGCGGTATAGCTCGCCTAAAAGTGATACTAAGGTATCCACTTTCTTTTGTTGCTGCAAGTTTTTGGGTCAGGATTTTTTATAAACGACTGTTAAACGCGGATTATTGTTACATTGGGTGCAAAAAGTAAAGGCAACCATTTATGGACAGACAAATAACCTCCTGGTACAGTCCTTCCCTGCAAAAAGAAATGCCCATTGCTACTTACGGACATTATGGCTTCGCCCTGTTGCTGATACCCACGGCGGCCGCGGATTACCTGGAGTATGAACGCTTTCAGCTGATGGACAGTATAGCGCCTTTTGTAGATGGCGGCCGTGTGAAAGTCTTCTCAATCAACAGTATCAATACAGAAAGCTGGATGAACCATTCCATGGATCCCTACCACAAGGCGGTAAGGCAAAACCAGTTTAACGAGTATGTGTTTAATGAAGTGATACCCTTTATAAAAAATAATACCAGTTGGGATACACCCATCATCACCTGCGGCGCCTCTTTTGGTGCCCTCCACAGCGCCAATCTCTTCTTTAAACGCCCAGACCTGATTGATGGCTGCCTGGCCATGAGCGGCGTCTACGATCTTACGGAGTATACGCGCGGCTATTTTAATGACGATGTTTATTTTAACAGTCCCATCCATTACCTGCCCAACCTCAGCAACCACGATATCCTGGAACAAATCCGTCGCAGCCGGCATATCCACCTGGTGACCGGCAGTGGCGACCATGAAGACCCTGAAGCCAACCGCCGTTTTGCGGGGGTGCTGTACAATAAAGGCATTCATTATGAACTGGATATCTGGGGCAATGAATGGCGGCACGACTGGCCTACCTGGCGTGCGATATTGCCGCATTATTTAGGAACGAGGTTTTAGTTCCTGAACCTTAGTTCTAAGTTTCTGGTTCTCAGTTCCCAGTTCTTTTGCTAAGAACAGTTTGCAGTTACAGTTTTTAGTCCATTTGCTAAGAGAAGAAGGGGAAAAAGAGAAAAGAGTCCTTGCTTCCCGAAATTTTTCGCGCAGGGCTAACGGAGCTAACAGAGCGCCGCGCCCGCCGCTTTTTTGCGCCCGCCGCGTGCAACAAACCAGGCAAAAGCCTATTTACTTTTGACTTTTGACTTTTTAATTTGCTCACTCATTCCTCAAGGACTTTACCGGGTTGCTATTGGCCGCCTTTATGCCCTGGTAGCTCACCGTTAGTAAGGTAATGCAAAGGGTGGCTGCACCCGCAATGCCGAAAACCCACCAGCTGATATTGATCTTGTAAGCGTAATGATCCAGCCAGTTATTCATCAGGTACCAGGCCGCCGGGCATGCCAGCAGCAGCGCAATAACTACCAGTCGTACAAAATCACCTGAAAACATTCTTACAATATCCGGTACGGTGGCGCCGAGCACTTTACGTACGCCAATTTCTTTGGTGCGCTGTGCGGCGGTAAAGGTAGCCAGGCCAAACAATCCCATACATGAAATGAAGATGGCGAGAAAGGCAAACCAGCCAGACAGCTTGCTCACCATCGCTTCGCTTTTATAGAGCCGCGCAAATTCCTGGTCGGAGAACTGGTAGGTAAAAGGAATCTTAGGGTTCATTGCCTTGCTGGTAGCGGCCAGTCCGGCAATGGCTACCCGCGGATCACCGGTGGTACGCACCAGGATGGTGCCCCAGCCCCATTTCTCATCCAGGCGAACCACCAACGGTTCTATAGGATCATGCATGGAAGTAAAATGAAAATCTTTTATCACGCCGATGATTTTTCCCGGGTGATTGCCCCAGGAAATGTTTTGTCCTACGGCCTGCGTAAAGCCCATTTTGGCCGCGGCCGTTTCATTGATTAAAAACGAGGCGGAATCGGTGCCAAAGGCCGGCGAGAAATCCCTTCCTTCTTTCAATTGCAGTTGCAGGGTTTGTATAAAATCATAGCCCACCACCGCGTCTGCAAATGAGATGGCCAGGTTGGGCGATTTGCCAGGCCAGCTGATACTGCCATTATGGTGACCAATCACCGTGGGGGAGTTGCGCATCTTAGAAACGCTTACAATGCCGGGCAGCTTGCTGATGCTTTGTTTAAACGGTCCATAGTTTTTGATGAGCTCGCCCTCAATGGGTATATAGACCAGGTTCTCACGTTTATAGCCAATGTTCTTTGATTGTATGTAATTCATTTGCCGGTAAATGACAATCATGCCTACCATCAATAAAATGGACAATGTAAATTGAAACACCACAAGGCCCTTGCTGAAGAAGCTGGCGGCGCGACTAAACCTGAAACTGCCTTTCAGCACTTTCACCGGTTGTAAGGAAGAAAGGAAAAAGGCGGGATAACTGCCGGCCACGGTACCCGTTAACACCAGCAGTAAGAGCAGCGCCAGCCAAAACATCGGCTGTGTAACGGGAATGGATAGTTGCTTTCCGGTAAGCTGGTTAAAGTAAGGCAGCAGCAATGCGGCTATTAATAATGCTACGGCGGTGGCCATGGCGGTCAGCAATACGGCTTCCCCAATAAATTGCGCCACCAGCGAACGGCGCAAGGCACCAATGACTTTGCGCAGGCCTACTTCCTTGGCACGACTGGCAGATCTCGCCGTTGCGAGGTTCATAAAATTGATACAGGCAATGAGCAGGATAAATGCGGCAATGAGTGTAAACAATCGCACGTATTCTATTCGACCGCCATCAGGAACGCCATTGGTAAAATTGGCGTGCAGGTATTTTTCAGGGTAGGGTTGCAGGGCAAGTTCCGTGATATAGCTATTGTCTTTTTTCTGGTATCGGTAAATGAAATCTTTGATGAGCGCCTGCACCTGTGTCGGTTTTGCCGATTTGTGCAACTGTACATAGGTAACCGGGTCTGTGTTGCCCCAATTATTCACCCATTTGTTTTCTTGTATAAAAGCGCTCCAGGAGCGAAGAAAATCGTAATGCATGGAAGCATTGGCCGGCATATCTTCAAATACTGCGGTTACTTTTAGTTGATCCTTATTTTCAAACAGCATGGTCTGGCCGATTGCCTTATTGGCATCGCCAAAAAACTGTTGGGCCATGCTGCGTGAGATGGCAATGGATTCTATGTTGTTGAGTGAGGTAGCGGCTGTACCGCTCAGCAGCGGGAAGCTGAACATGCTGAAGAAGTCAGGCGCCGCATAGGCACCTTTCATTTTGTTGATCTTTCCGGCGGCTTCAAAATTGTTGAGGGTGCCGTCTGGCGCCGCTTCTTCAACGCCGGTGGCGGCAACAATTTCTGGAATCACTCTCTTTAGTTCCTGGGCCAGCAAGCCTTGCGTAGAATAGCCTGCCTGCAACTTTCCATCAAAAAAATTGCGCTCATACACCTGGAAGAGTTGTTGGCCATTGGCATGAAATTGATCCGTTGCTCGTTCATCCTGCACCCATAATACAATCAGCAGGCTGCAGACCATGCCCAGGGCCAGGCCGGCAATATTGATGGCGGAGAAGGATTTGTTCCTCAAAAGGTTGCGCCAGGCTACCTTGAAATAATTTTTAAGCATACAATTGTTTTACAAAATAATACAGGAATCTGCCGGTGCGCCGCATCGGTAGGCCGGGTTGAGGAGGGAACAGTGCAGTAATGTAAAAAAGGTGCCAGAGATGATGGCAACTGGTAATGAAGAGGTTAGGGTTTGCCTGCTCCGAGGCTTGTCCGGTATCGATACAAAAAGCGTCTGCTTGTGATGCAGCGGGATCAGTTCCTAGTTCCTGGTTCTTAGTTCCTAGTTCTCTTGCTTTGATATAGTTTTTAGTTTGAAGTTTTAGGTTTTCAGTTCTTTTGCTTCGTTTGTTTCTCGCCGCGACGCAAAGAGCGGAGAAGCAACGAGGCGGCGCAAGATAACCGAAGTCTTGCAACAGCTTGATCTTCCAAAAACATGATTAAGACTTCGGTTATCTGTTCTAAGTAGTCTCCAGACTTCGTATGTTGTATGTTCTTTCGAGTCTGCGACTCGTAGAGGTCTCAGTTTCCCGTTC
>DATJGC010000330.1:0-5079 GCA_035495345.1 Chitinophagaceae bacterium
CCATAATAATCCGCTCGAGGGATCGCCTTTTGTTTTGTAGGGGTCAATGCCATCCAGGAACTGGTGTTTGTTTCTTACCTGTACGCCATTAAAGGTTTCATTGTACTGCGCATTGCTTTCGCGGCCCACGGTATAAGACACGCCGGCCTTTGCCATCAGGTCTCCCTCATAACTGCAATCTATAAACATGCCCGCAGTGATGGTTTGATCTGTTGCGGCTTGTGGCTGCTGCGCATTTTCAAGCACTATAGAAACAATCCGGGTACCATTTTTTTCCACCTTCTTAAGGCGGGAAGTGTACAGCACCTTTACATCGGCCCGCTGAATATATCCTTTGAAATTATCTTCGGCCACATGCGGTTCAAAAATCCATTGTTCAAATTTTCCATAGTGCTGACCGATGCGCCTATAAAAATCAAGCGCCAAACCAGAGATGGCGTATTTATTACCAATATCTGTAAATCCAAGTCCGCCGGAAGATAGTCCGCCCAGGTGTTGACCAGGTTCAATCAATACCACGCGCTTACCCATTTTTTTGGCAGTGTAGGCCGCTATTACACCGGGAGAACTGCCTCCGTACACACAAACGTCTACAGACAAGCTTGCTTGCGCTGCTATTCGGTTATACATGCCAGTTATAGCCATTACCAGCAGCAGGCAGCGGGAAATAAAGTGTTTAGTCATATCAGCTTAGCAATTTTTGTAAGTAAGAAGGATAATTTTCTCCGCCAGCAACACCATCTCCTTTGGTGATACTATCACCAAAGCAAACGATTTTTTTCTTGTTGGCCAACCCCTGGCAGACCAGTGCTGCGTGGATAGCTACCGCCATCAGACGGTATCCATCTGGGGTAGGGTGCAGACCATCAGTGGTTTTGCTGTTGGCTTCATTCTTTATCAGGCTGGATGCCTCTAGCCCAATATTGCCCACACGCTTAAAAACAGGATACAGATCAATAAACCCCAGCTTGTGTTGCATAGCCAGTTGTTGTATGGCAGTATTCATTTGCTTGAGTCTGCCGCTATGTCCTTCCGGTGCATAAAAACCAGGCTCATGCCTTGTAAACAAATAGGGCTCATAGACCGGCAACAGGCTCATCAGTACCACGACTGCGTTTATCTTTTGCATGCTGCTGATCATTAGACGCATGTTCTTTTCATATTGGGGCAGTGGCACGTATTTTTTGCTGTTCATGTCATTGGTGCCTGCCATGAATACTACCAGGTCTGGTTGAAGCGATAAACAATCGTTTTCAATGCGCGCCAGTAAATCTACAGTGTTATTACCCCCAACCCCCGCATTGATCACCTGCGGCCCCGTATCATTGGTAGCCAGCATGGCTGTTGCGGAATGCGCTGCCGGGGTAGCATGCAGGCGCGGCACTGCTAACAGCGCAGCACCCGCAACGCCTGTCTGCAGAAAGGTTCTTCTTTTCAATAGCCGTTGTTTTGGGTGAGCAATGGATTTACATCGCGTTCTGTTTGCGGTATAGGAAACAGGGTTTGATATGGTTTTACAACAATGCTGGCGTTTTGTGAAGCCATGGCAGTAACCAGTCTTTTTGTTCTCAGTAAATCATAGCGGCGATGGCCTTCAAAAGCCAGCTCCAGTCTTCTTTCCTGCAGCACACTGTCTCTGAATGCGGCCTGGCTTAAACCACTTAGATCTGTGAGGCCGGCTCTTCTCCGTACCTTATTAACGGCATTGTATGCTTCGGTATTACCAGCACCCTGTTCATTGAGCGCTTCAGCATACATGAGTAATACATCGGCATAGCGAAGGATGGGAAAATTATTGCTGCCATCATTGTTACCGGTAGCACCGGGGTCAAGGTATTTGGCTACATAACAGGGAAACACGATGGTGGCCGGGGCTGCTGGTGTGCCGGTAGAAGAATACAATCTTAACGTAGCGTTGCGCCTGGTATCATTGGGCTGATAAGCGTTGTATATATTTTGCGTGGGAGGGTTGTCGCCAAAGCCGCCGATATTATTCACCCTGTCAAAGGGTGGGCGCATATAACCCTGCATCCAGCTGCCTTCACCAATCAGCCCGTTGGCCTGTATTTCAAAAATGCTCTCCTTACCGTTTTTATTGGCTAACAGGAATGCATCAGCGAAATTGGCCCATAGGTCGTACCCCGCGCCCAGGTCCATTACTTCTTTGGCCTTGGCAGATGCTTTGGCCCACTCTTCGCGTGTAAGGTATACTTTGGCCAGGAAGCCCTTGGCGGCACCTTTGGTAGCCTTTCCTTTTTCACCTGCACCATAGCTGATGGGTAAAATGGCTTCTGCATCTGTAAAATCCTGTATAATCTGTTTGTATACATCTTCGCTGGGCGCCCTGGCTACCTGCAGATTATTGAGCGAAGTAGTTTCCTTTGTAATCAATGGTACATCGCCAAACAGGCGTACCAGTGTAAAATAATAGAAGCCGCGCATAAACTTTACTTCACCCAGCAGTCTTGCCTTCAGTGAATCATCCATCTTAATAGGCGGTATGCGTTCTAGCGATGCATTGCAGCGGTTAATGGCGCGGTAGCAGGCAGACCATAAGGTCTGGAAGGTAACGGTAGCCGGTGTGAATGTATATTTATCCAAATCATTCTTTGGCTGGTTGGCCGTTGACCTGCCATTGCCCCATTCTGCATCATCAGTAGATTGATCCTGTATAATCCATATCACCTGGTTATACATATCACTTGAGTTCATCTGGTCATAGGTGGCATTCACTGCAGCCCTGGCATCATCTGCGTTGCGGTAAAAATTATCAGGTGTAAAATTAGATTCGGGTGATTTATCTAAAATCTTTGAACAGCCAGCCAGTGCAATGGCTGCTATGAGTATCGGTTTAAAATATCTTATGTTCATATGCTTATCGTTTTTCTGCCGTAGCAGAAGAGTTAAGTTTAATTAATCAATCAGAAAGTAACGGTAATGCCTGCCAGGAATACTTTGGCTGCAGGATAGCCACCGTAATCAAATCCCTGGCTGCGACTGTCTTGTCCAAACCTGTTTACTTCGGGGTCGTAGCCGGAGTAGCTTGTCCAGGTAACCAGGTTTTGTGCCGTTACATAGATTCTCACATTCTGCACTTTCAACCATTTCAATGCAGTGCCGGGTAATGTGTAGGCCAGCTGAAGATTTTTGAGCCTTAAATAAGAACCGTCTTCAATCGGCCTGGTAGAAATTCTGTTGGCAGGCCGCGTAGAAGTAGCCCTCGGAATATCTGTATTGGTATTGGTGGGCGTCCAGCGATTTAAGACATCTTTGCTTTGGTTATTGGTACCATTCAGGTATTCAAGTTCAAACCGGTTTGCATTCAGTATATCATTGCCCGATACACCTTGCAGGAATGCGGTGAACTCAACACCATGATAAGAAAATGAGTTGGTTATGCCGCCGATATATTTAGGCTGTGATGAACCAATGATGCGGCGGTCATTATCGTTGATGAGTTTATCGCCATTGAGATCAAGGTATTTCCTGTCGCCTGGTTTTTTTGCCTGCGGGTCTGCCAGGTCTGTAATTTCTGCGGCCGTTTGGTACAAACCATTGGTAACATAACCATAAAAACTACCCAGTGGTTTGCCTACCATGATGATGCCGCTGTTCAGGTTCTGACCGATATTGGCCACCTCACCCGCAAATATTTGCGAGGCACCGCCCAGGTTAAGCACCGTGTTTTTATTGGTAGAAAAATTCAATTCTGTATTCCACTGAAACGCGCCAGTAAGGTTACGGGATAGAACATTCAGTTCAAAGCCCTTGTTTTCTACCTTGCCCAGGTTTTTAATGGCTACAGAAAAACCAGAAGTGCTGGGAATGGTGAGGTTCAGCAGAAGATCGCGTGTTCTTTTAATATACGCATCGGCGGTAATGGCAATACGGCCGTTAAATAAACCAAGGTCGATACCGATATCTGCCTGCGATGTGGTCTCCCATGAAAGCTCAGGATTGGCAATCTGGCTTGGCCCAATGCCGGTGGCCGTGGCGTTATTGAGCACATAGTTTTGGGTGGATAGCAAAGAGTAAGCAGGATAATTACCAATACCATCCTGGTTACCGGTAAGACCATAAGAGACACGCAATTTAAGATCACTGATCTTCTTACTCTCTTTCAAAAAGTTTTCCTCATTCACCTTCCATGCCAGCGCGCCGGAAGGGAAATAGCCATAGCGTTTATTTTTGCCAAACCTTGAAGAGCCATCTGCCCTGATAGAAGCCGTGAGCAGGTATTTACTTTTAAATGAGTAATTCACCCTGCCCAGGTAAGATTGCAGGCCCCAGGTACCCACACCAGAACCCGGTGTTATGGTAACAGCACCCAGGCCCAGGTTATTGTAGATCAGGTTGTCTGCAACAAAACTGCGTGAAGAGGCCGTGCTGTTTTCAGTGCGGTTAGCCTGCTGCGTAAAACCCGCCAGTACACTGATGCTGTGCTCACCAGCAAATGATTTATTGTACGTTAAGAGGTTTTCATTTATCCAGCTTACGGATTGACTGTTAAAAATAGAAGCTGCGCCGCCCTGAGACAGACCACTTGATACAGACCTGGGCAGGTAGCTGTCTTGTTTTTGTATAATGCCATCCACGCCCATCACTACCCGGAAGTTCAAACCGGTAATGATTTTATATTCTGCAAACAAATTGCCGAAGATGCGAAAGGCCGTGTTTTTGTTTTTACTGTCTAAGGCCAGGGCTACCGGGTTGTCTGCAGTAAAATTGAGGTAGGGACTTGTAATAGTATAGGTGCCATCTGTATTACGGATAGGAACAATGGAGGGAAATTGCAGGGCAGCAATGGTTACCAGCCCGGCAGACCCAAGTGCGCCATCGGTGCGCGATTGATTGGTAACGGTTCTGTTGATAGACAGACTGTTGCCCACCTTCAGCCGATCATTGATTTTTCTATCCAGGTTAATCCGAAAAGAATAACGTTGAAAATCTGAATTCTTTACAATGCCATCCTGTTTAAAATAACCGCCAGACATGGCATACTGTGTTTTATCATCACCGCCAGACAAAGACAACTGGTAGTTGGCCATGGGCGCATCCCTGAAAATTTCATCCTGCCAG
>DATJGC010000331.1:0-3428 GCA_035495345.1 Chitinophagaceae bacterium
ATCTGCCCCCTTTTTAAGGCCCATGACCCTGTCTGCCGAAGTATTTTTTGCGCTTAGTATCAGTACGGGCAATTCATTGTTTTGTACGCGAATGGTTTCCAGCACCTCTATACCATCCATTTCGGGCAGCATAATATCCAGTATCATTAAATCGAAGTACTGGTTCTGTAAAGCTTTTAAGGCCTGCATACCGTCCATGGCAGACACCACCTGGTACCCTTCCAGCTCAAGGTTGAGCCGAAGTGCTTCGTGCAGGTTTTCCTCATCTTCTACCAGCAGAATGACGGTTTCATTATTGCTCATATCATGTATAAAAATGTACTGTAAAAATACTGCCGGCGGGCTGATTGTTTGTCACACTAATGTCCGCGTTGTGATCAGCAGCTATCTTTTTGCAAAGATACAACCCGAGGCCGGTGCCCTTGGTGGTACGCACCTGTTCGCTACCAATGCGGTAAAAGCGTTCAAAAATTTTCTTTTTTTCTGTTGCTGGTATACCGGGGCCCTCATCGGCTACCTGCAGCACAGCAGCATTGGAGCTGTTGGAGAGCGATACCTTGATAGCCGTTTCTTTAGGCGCGTATTTAATAGCGTTGTCTAAAAGGTTGTTGACGAGTATCTGCAACAAAAGCGCATCTCCGCTGATATCAATATCGGGCGCTATGGCGGTGATAATTTTTCTGTCTGGGAAGCGGTGCTGAAAGTCCTGTGCGCAGGTAAGCGTTAAAGTAGATAGGTCCAGTTCATCTTTCACCAGTGTATACCCGCCCCCCTCCAGTTGTGAGGATACCAGTATATTATTGGTAAGGTTGTTCAGCCTGTTGGCTTCCTGCAGGGTGGCCAGCACCAGCTTCTGCTGCTTGTTTTCATCCAGCTTGTGTTTTTGCAGTGTTTCAAGGTTTAGCTTGGCAACAGCAATGGGTGTTTTCAGTTCATGGGTGATGGCCATCATAAAATTCTGTTGCTGCTGGGTGAGCTTTAATTGTCTTCTCACCGCGCGGTATACAAACACGGCACCAATTAAGATAACCAGCAGGAAGATAGATCCCTCGCCAATGAATTGTACATTTTTGGTTTTTTCTTCGGCGGTAACGGCGTCCATTTTTTGGAGGTAGAAAGGATCATCTGCCTTTAGTTCCATGATCTTGTAGACGGCCATCTGGTGGCTTTGCCTTTGCAATGCAATAAACCACCATACCAGTGCGGCAATGATATAGATGAGCAGGAACCAGTAAGCAATGGTGGCTACTGCCAGCCTTTTCTTTTTAAAAAGCTCCATACTTTTTTTATTGCAGGTGATAGCGCTTACGGTGCCGGCCAGTAGTTGCAGGCAGGGTAAATGAATAATGCCCGGCAGCTACTGAATTTTTTCAATCCTGATGCCAGCATTGAGTACATGCTTTAACGGGTCTTGCCGCATTACCTGTTCAAGGGTAAATGAATAATTGCCACTTCTCCTGAAACGCGCGGCCGATTGTGTAATGGGTATGCGGTGTTCCCAGATATCATCCATGCCGGTGCCCAGCCATCCCTGGTTATTGGTGGCCAGCCGCAGATCCATTTGTTGTGCGTAGGTGGTGTCTGGGCCCTGGCGTGTTACCTTCACCCAGATATTATTAAAGCCATAGGCATCTGTATGCCGCAATACCAGAAAAATATTATAGGCCGCCGTGGTATCCTGGATGTTGAAAGAAAAGGAAGGTTTATTGCTGCTGGGCCATTCCTGCGTTTTAAAGCTGGCGTTTTTCTCAAAGACGCCAATGGGCTGACAGCTGCTGAGCTGCAGGCTGCAAAGGATACAAAGTAGAATACTGGCTTTCAGTGTTGCATTCATGCTGTACAATACTATCAGGATGGTCAAATGATACTTTTGCAAAGGAACCGATAGCAGGCAAAGTTACAGTGCGTTCAGCACCTGTTCCTTGGCTTTTTCCAGCTCATCCTTCATCAGCACCACGCATTTCTGAATGGTGGAATCATAGGCTTTTGCGCCGGTGGTATTTATTTCCCTTCCAATTTCCTGCAAGATAAAAGATAACTTCTTACCTTTTTCGTCTATGTCTTCCTGCAGCAGGGTCAGAAAATAATCGCAATGATTTTTTAAGCGCACCTGTTCTTCTGTGATGTCAATTTTCTCAATGTAGTAGATGATCTCCTGTTCCAGGCGGTTGGTATCATAGTTTTCCTTACCCACATTTTCTTCGAGCATCTTCACCAGTCCTTCCTTAATTTTTATTTTGCGCTGGGGTTCCAGTTGCAACACAATCTCCTGTTGCTGCTGGATATTTCCGATGCGCAAGACCAGGTCTTTCTCCAGTGATTTGCCTTCATCCAACCGATGGTTGTTCAGGTTGGCAATAGCTTCTTCAATCACTTTTTCAAACACGGCCCATTCTTCACCGGTAAGCGTTTCGCCGGTAGGCGTAATTACTTCGGGCAATTTAATAAGTGTGCTGAGAATAGCAGAAGGGTCCAGGCCCAGCTCTGCAGATAATGCGGCAATGGGCTTGTAATAGGCTTTGGCCAGCTCGGTGTTAATGCTCACGGGTTTGCTGGCTCCGCTTTCTTTCAGGTTAATGCTGCAATCAATACTGCCCCGACCGAGTTGTTTGGAGATGATACGGCGGATATCAAATTCAAATGGTTTTAAAAACGCCGGCATTTTCAGCATCAGCTCAAACTGTTTACCATTGAGAGATTTGATATCAATCAGAAATGTTTTGTCGCCCACCGCTTTCTCCGCTCTTCCAAACCCTGTCATTGATTTTAGCATATAACCTGTTTTTTAGCAAGGTAAAGTAATTAGTTTATAAATAGCTGCCATAATTCAAGGGCTGTAAGAGAAGAAGAACCGCGTTAGGCAAGGGCATCAATAGACAACAACTTTTCAAAAACCAGGCCTTTGCCAGAGGGAAAATGAAGCTGCAAGCGGAAGCATCAGAACCTGGCCATGATGTTATGGAATGAAATAAGAGAGGAGGACAAACCCAACGGGCACAAAAAAGCCCCCGATGAATCGGGGGCTTTAATATTTGGATGGGTTAGTAAGTACCAGGAAATAAATTTCCCTACACAATATTAAAATATATTTTGTCTATTCAGAAAAAAATCAGGTGAAATTTTATGCACATTTTGTTTTTAGCTGTGGATAATAGCAGGCGCGCTTGCTTCTATTGATGCAATGATGAACGCATCTTCAAGCGATGGATATGTATACTTGATTGCAAACAGGTTGATCGCAGCCGCTGAAACGCCCGTCTGCCGCCTGTTTGCGGTCAGCGGGTATACAGTGTACTTTTTTTATGCAACAATCGTAGCAGCCACTGTTAATGTTAAAGCTTAATGAAGGGAGGTAAGCCTGCGCAAGAAAAATTTCCTCAACCTTGGGTCAGTCAGCGCCGCCAATGCTTTCAATGCGGGTTGCAGCC
>DATJGC010000332.1:0-16943 GCA_035495345.1 Chitinophagaceae bacterium
GAGATGTAATGCAACAGGTAACGGCCATCTTTGGCGATTGGAAGCCCTGTGATTTTGACCCCTTCCAGAAATGGCCCATTCCGGAATTTGCACCCCTCAGCGGCAACCCGGCAGACTCACTTAGCTTTGTGGTAACCGGCCCTAACGCTCAGGTGCCCGCTTTACAGATTGGCTGGCACGGACCAGACACCCGCAACGACATCAAGAACACCATTGCCGCAGATGTATTTTCTTACATACTTACGCAGAAGAACAGCAAATTTCAAAAAAACCTGATAGACAGTGGCTATGCCCTCAATACCGGCATCAGCTATACCACGCAGAAATACACCGGTCCTATCACCCTGTTTATGATACCCAACCCCGCCAAGTTTGCGCAGTCTTTTAAAGTGCTGAAACAACAGATCGACCAGTTTGATGCACCTGACTATTTTACCGATGAGCAGCTGGCCACCGCCAAGCTGAAGCTGGCCAACAGTGAGAAATACAATACAGAAGTAACCTCCAATTTTGTACACACCCTTACCTTCTGGTGGGCTTCTGCCTCTTTAAACTATTACTTTAATTACATTGATGAGATTAATAAAATAACGCGTGCAGATTTGCAGGATTATGTAAGAAAATACATCAAGGGTAAGCCCAATGTAAAAGGCCTGCTCCTGAACCCCACGCAACAAAAGAACTGGAACGTAACAGATGTAGAAGCGTTATTTAATTAAACCCGCCAAAAAAAATACCATGAAATACAATCGCATCATTATAGTTGGCTATTGCCTTTTACTACTGGGTGGCAGCGCGCTGGCGCAAAGCAATACCAGGGAAATCAATTACGAAGGACTTAAAATCATTTTTAAGAAAACACCCAAGCAGGTAATTACCGCCAGCCTCTTTATAAAGGGCGGCTCGGCCAATATCACAGAAACACAACAGGGCCTGGAAGCATTGGCGCTCAATCTTGCGCTGGATGGCGGCACCACCAGCATCAACAAAGATGAATTTGCCATGCGCGCAGATAAACTGGGCACCAACTTTAGTGCCACCGCCGCGCGCGATTACAGTAAGATGACCATGACCTGCCTTAAAGACAAATGGACCGAAAGCTGGGCCATGTTTGCAGATGCGATACTGCACCCCGCCATGGATGAGAATGAATTCGGCGTTATTAAATCTCAAATGATCTCTACTGCCAAACAACAGGAATCAGACCCGGATGCCTACCTCCGCAAAATGGCTACGCAAAGCCTCTTTGGCGGAACAGATTATGCCAAGCTGGTAAACGGCACACCTTCAACACTGGAGACCATCAGCATTGCCGACGCAAAAAAATATTACACATCGCTGCTGGGCAAGAAACGTTGCTTCCTGGTGGTGGTAGGCAACGTTGAAGAAACTGATCTATTAAACAATATTAAGAACACCCTGGCTAAATTGCCCGCCGGCCAGGAACCCAAAAAACCAACCTTTAAATCTGTCTCAGCGCCCAATGCCACCATACAAGACCGTGCCATTGCCACCAATTATATCTTGGGTGTACTGAACGCGCCAAAGTACAATACTGCGGAAGGACCGCTTTTTGAATTTGCCATGAGTATTTTGTACGACCGCTACTTTGTTGAACTGCGTACCAAACGCAGCCTCTCCTACGCACCGGCGGCATTTTACAACCGCAATACCATTGAACAGCCCACGGCCAACCTGTATATTACCAGTATAGATCCCAAACAATCTTTACAGGTAATGACGGATATTATCAATGATATAAAGAAGAATGGCTTTACAGACAAGGAAGTAAAAGACAAAAAGAAAGAATACCTCACCAACTACTATCTTACCAACGAAGCCAGCGCTTCACAGGCCGGTGAACTGGGCTTTTGTGAAGCCTCCGGCAACTGGCGCTTGTTTGATGAAATCAACAGTAAGATAGACCTGGTAAAAACCGCTGATCTTAACAAGACCTTTGGCAAGTACATGAAGACGATTGACTGGAGCTACCTTGGTAAGCAAGACAAGGTGAGCAAGGAAGACTTTAAACAACTGGCACCAACCGCGGAAAAACTGCCGGATTCTAAGTTGAAGAAAACAAAGAAACAATAAAACCTCACTATCCATAGTTCAAACGCCCGCTGCAATAACAGCGGGCGTTTTTTTGTGCAAGCCAGCAGCCTGCCACCATCTACTTAATGTCTTTCTTTCAATTTCTTTACCAGCGCATCACTCACCGGGTTGGAGCCGGGGCCATAGCCATTTACCAGTATGCCTTTATGCCCGTGCCTGCTTTCAATGGCATACACCACCGCCTCATCTGCCGGGTCTGTATTGCCCTCAAACCGATATACTTCGGCAATCTCAAATTCATCCGGCGCAAGTGATACCGGTGTTTTGTGACAAACCACCAGGTCGTTCTCGGTATTAAAGTCGATGGTATAACCGCGCTGGCGCAGGCCATTTACGGCTTCGGAAACAGTGTCGTAGCTGTACATAAAAAATGTATTAAAAAAGTTGAAAGGCCTTCCAAAAAAAGCATGGCACACCTGCATGCTTATACCAGCAGGTGGGTTTGTTTTACAACGCCCATTACAAAGGTACTTTGCATATGCCCGATATTTTCTAGCTGTCCCAGTTTATTTACATGAAAATCATAATAGGCATCCATGCTTTCTGTAACCACCTTCAGCATAAAATCAAACTCGCCAGAAATATTATAGCATTCAATAACCTCCGTGAGTTCATTGATGGTCTTTATAAAGCGGGTGCCTGATTTTTTATTGTGCTCCTTCAGGGAGATATAACAAATAACCATCAGTCCCTTTCTTACCTTGGCATGGTCTACCAGCGTGGCATATTGCAGGATAACGCCGCTGTCTTCCATCCGCTTGATGCGTTCATGCACGGGCGTGGTGCTGAGGTGTACCTGCGCGGCAATTTCCCGAACAGTTATCTTTGCATTTTGCTGCAATAGTTTAAGTATCAGCCGGTCTTTTTCATCAAGCGGTATCGCGGCTACAGGGTATTTTTCTTTTTCAGCAGATTTTTCCATGACTTACGGTGCACTTGTTCTGTTTGCAGCCCTAAAGTTAGCTCTTTGTTCTAAATATTCTGATTCTTACTGATATTTTGTTCTCCCAATCTACCTTTGTCGGGCAGTCGATAATTTATCTTTTTTAAAACAATACAAGTATGTCAACAAAATTGCAATCCATTGATTTGAAGCTTCCTTATAAGGTGGCTGATATGAGTCTTGCCGCCTGGGGCCGTAAAGAAATTCGCCTGGCGGAAGCTGAAATGCCCGGCCTGATGGCGCTTCGTGAAGAGTATGGTGCTGCACAGCCATTGAAAGGTGCACGCATAGCAGGCTGTTTGCACATGACCATCCAGACCGCTGTTTTAATTGAAACATTAACAGCACTGGGTGCAGAAGTACGCTGGAGCTCCTGCAATATTTTTTCTACACAAGACCAGGCTGCAGCCGCTATTGCAGCAGCAGGTATTGGTGTTTTTGCCTGGAAAGGTCAGAGCCAGGAAGAAGCAGATTGGTGTATTGAACAGACCCTGTTCTTCGGCGGTGCAGATCGTCCTTTGAACATGATCCTGGATGATGGTGGAGATTTAACCAATATGGTGTTTGATAAATACCCTGAGTTTATTCAGCATATCAGGGGTTTGAGCGAAGAAACCACTACAGGTGTACATCGCTTGTATGAAAGAATGGAAAAAGGCACTTTGCCCATTCCTGCTTTCAACGTGAATGATTCAGTTACCAAATCTAAGTTCGACAACAAATACGGTTGTAAAGAATCTCTGGTAGATGCTATCCGCCGCGCCACAGACGTAATGATGGCAGGTAAAGTAGCCGTGGTAGGAAGTTATGGTGATGTGGGCAAGGGTTCTGCCGCTTCGCTGAAAGGAGCCGGTTGTCGTGTGATTGTTACAGAAATTGATCCTATCTGCGCATTGCAGGCCGCCATGGATGGTTTTGAAGTAAAGAGAATGGTAGACGCGGTAAAAGAAGCTGACATTATTGTAACTGCCAGCGGTTGCCGCGACCTTATCACGGAGAAACATTTCCGCCTGATGAAAGACAAAGCCATTGTCTGCAATATTGGTCATTTTGATATTGAAATTGATATGGCCTGGTTGAACAAGAATTACGGTCATACAAAAGATACTATTAAGCCACAGGTTGATCTGTATACTATCGAAGGCAAAGAAGTTATCATCCTGGCCGAAGGCCGTTTGGTAAACCTTGGTTGCGCTACCGGTCACCCCAGTTTTGTAATGAGCAATTCATTTACCAACCAGACACTGGCGCAGATTGAATTGTGGACCAACTACAAAAACTACGAGAACAAGGTGTATGTATTACCGAAGCACCTGGATGAAAAGGTTGCCCGTTTGCACCTTGCTAAAATTGGTGTTGTACTGGATGAATTAACAACAGAACAGGCAGAATACCTGGGTATTTCAAAGAATGGTCCGTTTAAACCGGAACATTACAGGTATTAATCTACTGATGAATTAATACGAAAACCGCCGGCAATTGCTGGCGGTTTTTTAGTTCCTGGTTCTTAGTTCGCAGTTCTTAGTTCGTTTGCTCTGCGCTAAGAGAACAAAGAGAAAAGGATTAAAAGGGGCTATTGCATCGCAAGATTTTCGCACAGGGCTAACGGAGCTAACAGAGGACTAAAAGAGCAAAGAGAACAGGAGTGAAAGGCGCTATTGCTTCGCAGAATTTTCCGCACGGGCTAACGGAGCTAACAGAGGACTAAGAGATCAAAGAGAAAAGGAGCTATTGCTTCGCAAGATTTTCGCATAGGGCTATCGGAGCTAACAGAGGACTAAGACAACTAAGAGAAAAGGAGTAAAAGGGGCTATTGCATCGCAAAATTTTCGCACAGGGCTAACGGATCCAAGCAAAAGGAAGGCGCTATACGAAGTCTCCAGACTTCGTATTCATATGTTCTTCCGAGCCTCTGCCTCGAGGCAGTTCTTAGTTCCGGGTTCCTGGTTCCTAGTTCTTTTGCTTTGATAAGTTTTCAGTTTTCAGCGCGAAGAATTAGCGATCCTCTTCTGACCCTTGGTCTGACGGAGCCCCAGCAGCGACTTACCCATCGGCATTAGCTACTGTCTTCCTTCGCCGCCTTAAGCCGTCAGACCAAGGGTCAGACGGTTGACGCGCCTTTGCCAGGCCGCTGCCCTGCCTTCCCGCCGCGTGAAACCATCAAAGCAAAAGACTTTTTACCTTTTTACTTTTGACTTTTGAATTAAACTACAACACCGTTTTTGATTCCTTAATCACACAAGCAATGGTATTCTGCAGGCTGACCTGCTGATCTGGCAGCAGGCTGATGATAAACGGCTTTTGCGTACCGCTGGTAAATTGTATCGATACAATTTTTTTGGCCGTCATTCTTTGCAATTGAGAATTGGTATAGGCGCTATTCTTAAAGATGAGATGAAAGATACCATCGCAGTTCATAGAGCCATAGTTTTTAAACTGCTGTTTTAATTTACCGCCCTCGTACACTACGGTTAGCTCGGTTTCTTCGTCGAGGCATTTTACCGCCGCGCCATTCAGCACAAAAAAGAAATCAATTTCCTTGCTGCTGATATCAATAGAAAGCGTGTTGCCCTGCAGATCTATAAAGCCCGTGGTTAAGGTGGGTTTGCTGGTGATGGCATCCTGGCCTTTTTTCAACGCACAATCCTGCGCCGCTGCAAACAATGGAAGCATCAACAAAAAGCATATAATATAGCGCATAGATATTTTTTGCTTAAAAATAGGTTGCCTGTTGAGTATATCCAATTACCGTTTGTTAAAATAGTATAGTTTTACGGTTATGCCGGTGAAGAACAGAAAAACAGCTTACCAGATTTTTATCCTTGGCCTGTTATCGGCCATCGGCCCCTTTTCTATTGATATGTACCTGCCGGGCTTTCCGGCCATTGCGAAAGATCTGCATGCCACGGTAGACAGCGTTTCACTTTCTTTAAGCAGTTTTTTTATTGGCATTTCCGCAGGGCAATTTTTATACGGGCCACTGCTGGATAAATTTGGTCGTAAAAAGCCACTCTATATTGGCCTTGCCGCCTATGTACTGGCATCCATTGGTTGCGCGCTCTGTACTTCCGTGGATGCATTGATTGTATTGCGTTTTCTGCAGGCATTGGGCAGTTGTGCCGGTATGGTAGCCTCCCGTGCTATGGTAAGAGATCTTTTTGAGGTAAAAGACAATGCCAAGGTATTCTCGCTGCTAATGTTGGTAGTGGGCGTATCACCTATTATTGCCCCTACGCTGGGTGGCTATATTGCCGCTTCTATCGGCTGGAAATATATTTTTATACTGCTCGCCTGCATGGTGGCAGCCATATTGGCGGCGGTGCATTTTACGCTGAAAGAAACGCGGCCACCAGACAAGTCGCTCTCCCTGAAACCGGTGCACATAGTGCGGAACTTTATAGCAGTAATGAAAGACCCGCAATTCTACACCTATGCTTTTACCGGGGCGGTAGCCTCTGCAGGATTGTATGCCTATATCGCAGGTTCGCCCTTTGTTTTTATGGAATTGTTCCGCGTGAGCGACCGTCAATACGGGTGGATATTTGCGTTGATAGCCATGGGGCTTATCGGCGCCAGCCAGCTTAACAGCGTGCTGCTCAGGAACCATGAGAGCCAGCAAATCATTAAGGTAGCGTTGCTTTGCCAGTCTGTTGCGGGTGTGTGCCTGTTTGCCTTTACCGCGCTGGGCTGGCTGGAAGAATACAGTACCATTTTCCTGATATTTGTCTTTTTGTGTTGCCAGGGTTTCACCTTCCCCAATTCATCTGCATTGTCACTGGCACCCTTCAGCAAAAATGCAGGCAGCGCATCGGCCTTACTGGGCGGCATACAAATGAGTATCGGCGCGTTTACCTCGGCGCTTGTAAGCTGGCTGCACAATGGCACCGCCTTGCCCATGACCGGCATTATGGCTTGCTGCGCTTGCGGCAGTTGTATTATTGTCAATCTGGGGCATAGAATGCTGCGCTACCGCGCCAGCCTGTTGGCAGTAGAAGAACAATCGGCCGATATGATCAGTTCTTCCTGATGTTAAATGGCACTAATAGAAAATATGTACCCGCTGCAATGCAGGCAGCGCAAGCGTTTTATGTGAACAACTTTAACATGCATAAATTTCAGGTGGGGTCTGTCTAGCATAAAATTTGATGCAGGGAGAAAGGTTGTTTACTATTAAATCTTCTGTTACCATGCATATTCAATTCAAGAAAAATATACAATTTACCCGGCTGATAAAGGCCGATGGACACCTGCGTGAGTTCAATTTCAGAAAGCTGACTGGTTTTCAGGATGAGTTATTTACTGTAGATGTGAGTGACGACAGGGGCAACCGCATCATGTTCAGGATGAGAAAGGAAGATGGTACCTGGAAGATTGTTGCCCAGCCTTTACCAGAATGGGTGTCTAAAAACGAAGCCACTTTTCACGATGTGATAGAAGAAGAGCTTCGCCAGGCCTGATAGCATTTCGCTTCTGCGCCTTTACCAATTTTTTACTTGCGCCTGCAAATACTACAGCCTGCAATACCACTGGTGTTGCAGGCTGTACAATAGCTGTATGCCAGTGCTATTGAACAGGCGATTGGTCTACCGCCCAGTTATCTGTTCTGAAAGGCGTTAATGGCAACCCTTCTGCCGTTATTACATTTCCTGCCAGTGTATTGCCAAATCCATAGCGTACATATTTTGGCTGTGGCACCTGTTTGCTTTGCAGCACAATTTTGCCATGCACTATCCGCGCTTCTGCCGGCACCCAACGCTCAGGCTCACCCGAAATATAAAAACCTTTCAAACCGCCTTCTTTCAGCTGAAAGCCCATGGGCGCATTGCTTACGGAAACAACAATGGTAGAACCCTTTACTTCCGCCCCTGCCAGCGCAGGGTTTTTAAACGGTATATTGGGCTGCTGGTAAGCATCGCCCAATGCCCAGTTGGCCAGTCGGTTGCCTACTTCACGTTTATGAGAGGGATGGATATTGGTGGCAGAGTCTATTAAATCAGTGACCACCACCATACCCACGTGCGGGTGAGATTGCAATTTTGTTTGTGCTTCCTGCAAAAGCGCGCCGATATTATTATTGCCATATTTGTACGGCGCTATCTGCACATAGTAAAAAGGCAGCTCTTTGTGCCATGCCTTCCGCCAGGCATCTATCATGCCCGCCAATAACTTACCATAAGTATCATAGGTGCCGGTATTAGATTCTCCCTGGTACCAGATAGCCCCTGCAATAGAATACATGGTGAGCGGCGCAATCATGGCGTTGTATGCCTGCCCGGGCTCGTTGGGCCACCAGGCGGCAGGTTTTATTTTAGCGGCGGCGGTTTTGAGTGTCTCATCTTGCAATACCGTTTCTTCCGGCGCCCATACTTCTGCCGGCGTGCCGCCCCAGCTGCTATTGATTAATCCAATGGGTACATTCAACTGGCGCTGCAGCTTTTTACCAAAGAAATAGCCCACTGCACTAAAACTCTTGAGTGTATTGGAATCGCAGGGCAGCCATTGCGCCTTTACATCATCCTGCGGTGCATCAGCCGTGCTCTTGGGTACCTGGAAGAAATGAATATTGTTATTGGCAGCACTGGCCATTTCTGCGCGGGTATCTTTTTCGCCGTTGTTATAACTCCATTCCATATTAGACTGGCCTGAACATACCCACACCTCGCCCACCATCACATTCTCCAGCACAATGACATGGCTATTTGTATTGAAGGAAACCGTAAACGGCCCACCCGCTGCGGGCGTTTTCACTTTTAGCTTCCAGCGGGCGCCATGGTTGGTAGTAACAGAATCACGCTGCTGGTTCCAGCCGGTAGTGATATACACTTTTTCACCGGGGCCGGCCCATCCCCATAACCATACAGAGTCCTTTTGCTGCAATACCATATGAGAAGAAATAATGGCGGGAAGGCGTAACTGTGCGCAGAGGCTGTTCAGCAGCAGCAGGGCCGTGCTTACAAAGAATGCTTTCTTCATGCAGGTATGTTTATTAGGCGAACAATGTTTTTTAAATGGCGATGCAATAGCAATCGCAATGATAAATATAAATTTATTAAAGGATGATTTTCTTTTATCGATTTTTTCTTTGCCTGATCTGCATCATTGTTCAATAAAGAAAGGGCCGAGACGGTCTGTGCTCTGCCAACCCTGCTGACGAACAAAACGACAACTGCTTTTTATTTACTATTTTTATAACACCGCAACGGATTTCAGTAGCCACAACTTTTATGCATGACCTTGGATCTTCAGCAGGACAACCTTTTTGAACATTACAGCAGCATCCCGCATTTTTATGATGAACTCTTAGCGGCCGATGGCACACCCCGCCCCAACTGGAAGACTTTTTTTGATTCATTCCGCGCACTGGGACATGAAGAAATCATGAACAGGCAGCAAGACATGCTGCGCCTGCTGAAAGAAAATGGTGTTACCTATAATATTTATGATGACCCTGCCGGCCTCAACCGCCCCTGGAAGCTGGATCTCATTCCCTTTCTTATCAATAAAGAAGAATGGCAGAAGATAGAATCAGGCCTTATTCAGCGGGCAAACCTGCTGGATCTTATTTTCAAGGATATTTATGGCAGCCAGGATCTTATTAAACGCGGACTGCTGCCCATGGAACTGGTATACAACCACGCCGGTTTTTTACGGCAGTGCCACGGCATTCAGCAACCCGGTGAACACCACCTCATCTTTTACGCAGCTGATATTGCACGCGGTGCCGATGGAAAAATGTGGGTCGTAAATGATCGCACACAGGCACCTTCCGGCGCTGGTTATGCGCTGGAAAACAGGATGGCCATGGCGCGAATGCTGCCAGAATTTTTTAACGGCCTTAAAGTACGCAGGCTCTCCAACTATTTTAATGCATTGCGGCATGCGCTCACAGCTATTGCGCCGGCTAAAAATGCCAGTCCGCGCATTGTTATTCTTACACCCGGCCCCAGCAACGAAACCTATTTCGAACATTCTTACCTGGCCTCCTTTCTTGGATATACGCTGGTGCAGGGAAATGATTTAATGGTAAAAGACAATTATGTTTGGCTGAAAACATTAAGCGGACTGGAAAAAGTGGATGTGATTCTCCGGCGCGTAGACGATGTGTATTGTGACCCGCTTGAACTAAGGGAGGACTCGCAGTTGGGGGTACCCGGTCTCTTGCATGTATTGCGTTGCGGTAATGTGAGCATTGCCAACCCGCTTGGCAGCAGTGTACTGGAGAACCCCGGGCTGATGCCTTTTCTGCCCAATATCTGCCGGCATTTATTGGGCGAAGATCTTATTATGCCCAGCATTGCTTCCTGGTGGTGCGGACAGCCCGAAGAAATGGCCTATGTACTGGAGAATATACCGTCACTGGTAATAAAAAGAATCTATAAAGACAGTACCAAAAGCACCTCAGTAGATGGTGTTTCACTTAACAGCAGCCAGGTCGCAGCATTGAAAGAACAGATAAAGGCAAACCCTGGCATTTACGTGGGGCAGGAGAAGATCAACTTTTCTTCTACCCCATCACTGATCAACGGAAAGCTTGAACCAAGGAATGCATTGTTCCGCAGTTTCCTGGTTAGCAGCAACGGCGGCTATACGGCCATGACGGGCGGTCTCACCCGCTCCACCGCCAGCCTCGGCAATTTTATTATTTCTAACCAGCAGGGCGGCATTAGCAAAGACACCTGGATCATTTCACCAGAGCCGGGCCGCATGCTGAATGTGCGCAAAGAATTAGAAAGAAATCCTGTAACTACGCCCACCGGTGCACTGCCCAGTCATACCGCTGAAAATCTTTTTTGGGTGGGCCGGTATACAGAGCGGGTATTGGGCAATGCGCGCTTTCTCCGCACGGTAATGCAATTTATTGCGGGTGGTAAAAACCTTCTTACGGATAATGATACACAGTCAGAACAGGCCTTGCTGATGTCACTCACTCATTTTACCACCACCTATCCTGGTTTTACGGCAGACGATGAAAATCTTTTTCAACAACCCTGGAAAGAGCTGCGCGATGTATTGTTTAATGAAAGTCGCGCCGGCAGCCTGGCCTATAATCTCTCCCTGTTTAAAAAAGCCGTGTACGCGGTGCGTGACCACTGGTCTACGGATACCTGGCGTGTTCTTCGCAGCATAGAAGAATCATGGGCAGAAGTAGCCAGCGCCGTGCTTTCCGGCCACCACCGTATGCTAACGGTGCTGGACACACTCATCACCTCCATGGTAGCATTCATTGGCCTCAACCGGGAGAGCATCTCGCGTGAGCAGGGCTGGGTAATGCTGGATACCGGCCGTAAAATGGAACAAAGCCAGTTGCTGGTTACCATGCTGCTGTCTTCACTGGTAAAAAAGCACGATGAGCAAACGGAGTATGATTTACAGGAAGCCGTACTGGTAAGCAATGAATGCCTGGTGAATTACCGTTATAAATACCGCACCCACCTGCAATTGTCATTGGTGCTTGACCTGATGCTGTTAGACCCAAACAATCCGCGTTCACTGCTGTACCAGCTAGACAGGCTAAAAGCTTACCTCTCTCAGTTACCCAAGGCAATGAATGGCCATACCTTGCTGGAGCATGAGCGCCTGGTACTGGAAGCTTATACATTGCTGAAACTATCAGACAAAGACCAGCTGGCACAAGCGCAGGAAGATACTGCGCGCTATGAAAACCTCCATACCTTTCTGTATACAATGAACAACCTTTTACTGGCCATACCCGGTGCGGTGTCTACCATTTATTTTAAACATGCAGAAACACAACAACAATTGTTTGCTGCCAGCATGGTAGTATAAAAAGCAAAAAATAACACCCGCAAACCTTTTACCCATACTACCAGATAAAGCCAACCGCAGCGCATTTTGATTTATAAAATTGTACATACCACCCATTATTACTACAGTGAGCCGGTAAGCATCTGCCATACCATTGCCCGCCTGGTGCCACGCTCTTTTGATAAACAGGTATGCCGCCAGTCTGCCATCAGCATTACGCCGCAACCCGGCGCGGTAAAAGAATATGAAGATTTCTTTGGCAATAAATTATTGTATTTTGCTATTCAGCAGGAGCATAAGCAGCTAACCGTTACCGTTAGCTCTGAAGTGGAAAAAACAGGCCATGATAATGCCGGCATGAATCTCTATGCTGCCATTCCCTGGGAAGAAGCAAAGGCACTGACCAGGCAATCTACCCATGGCTGGTTAGACGTACAGCAGTACATCGCTGAAACCGCCTTTACAGCGTCTTCACCCGCCATAAAAGCCTATGCAGAAATGTCGTTTACGGCAGGTCGCCCGTTGTTAGATGCCGCCAGGGATTTAATGCAACGCATCTACCATGATTTTGAGTTCAGGCCGGGCTTCACAACCATTGCCACACCACTCTCTGAAGTAATGAAGGCACGCAAGGGTGTTTGCCAGGACTTTGCCCATCTTGCCATTGCCTGCGTGCGCTCCCTGGGCCTGCCGGCAAGGTATATCAGCGGTTACCTTGAAACCGTTGCGCCGCCGGGCAAAGAAAAACTGGCCGGCGCGGATGCCTCCCATGCATGGTTTGCAGTCTATATCCCGTACCTGGGCTGGGTAGACTTTGACCCTACCAATAACCAACTGCCTGCCAGCCAGCATATTACAGCCTGTTGGGGGCGAGATTATGCAGACATTGCTCCTTTAAAAGGCGTAATCGTTAACAGCGGCCCCCACCAGTTGTCGGTTTCCGTAGACGTGCGAAGAATCCAGTAAGTCAGCATACATTGCCTCCCTGCTACTCCATAAAAAGAATAGTGCTGCAGTTTGCCTATCGATAATTAATTATCTAAATTTGTTTTCCTTCCACCTATTTACATATCCTACAAAAGACGATAATTGTTACCTGCGCGGAGCAACTATCCACTGTCCATTTCTTGCTAAGTTCGCCTAACATAAACCACCTTGCCATGAAACGCACATTACACCCCCGTCTTTTGTTTGCCGCCATTATTGTATTGCTGCACGGCCATTGCCTGCAGGCACAAACCCAGGTAAAACTCAAATACGATAACTCTGCTGTTTACGCGGGTATTGAGGTAGGCGCCAAAGGTGTAAAAATGAGCATCCTTGAAATAGGAAAAGATGCCAAGCAAACCGGATCCTTTGCTATTCTAAAAGACACTTCCATCAATACTGATTTTATTTCTTTCCTGCACCCCAATTTTCAGGCTACGCTCAATGGTATGTATGGCCTTTATAACCTGGCAGTAAAGGAATACCGCATTGCACCCAAACGCGTATTTACGGTGGTAAGCAGCGGCGTTAAAATGCAGGCCGAAAAAGAAAATAAGAAAGAATGGATCACCAACCTGGTAGATTCTTTTAAGCTGCGTACAAAGGAAGCTAAACGGGTAGTTGAAGTGGTAGACATTATGGATGAAGCAAGGCTTTCTCACCTGGGTATTGTGCCAGACAATGACCGCTACAATACGTTTCTGATAGACATTGGCAGCGGTAATACAAAGGGTGGTTATTTCCCAAATGGCAATACCAAAGATTTTAAACTCTTTGGTGTTAACTGGGGTACCAAGAGTACCACCACCGCCACAGAAAAAAAATGCGGTGATGATAAAAGCCTGGCAACGTTTTATAAACAACTGGCAAAAACCGCCACCGAGGCAGAAAATACCGGTATTATCTACGCCGTTAATGAAAGTGGTGCCTATCCAAAAAGTGATAATATTGCCTTCAGCGGTGGCATTGCCTGGTCTGTGGCCACGCTCCTGCACCCTGAAATGTATGAGCGTTCAACCGTACCCGTTACCTACGATGAAGTAGCCGCCTTCTGCGAAAAGATTTATACAGACTACAGCTCCTTTTCTGATTTTTACCTTGTAAAGAACATCAAAAACCGAAACATGGACCTGGATGCTGTATCCCGTGAAATAAAAAGGGTACATCAGGTGTTCGACCAGCGCTCACTGATGGGCGGTAGCAGGCTGCTGTTAAAGATCATGCGGCAATTTGAATCTGTAAACGAAAAGAAAGAATTTTTCCTGGTTAAGAACGGACAGGTGGGTTGGGTATCTGCGTATGTTGACAAGGAAATTATGGAAAGCAATTAATTAATTCAGCAAGCTGTTTACTGATCTTTCTTTTTTCCTGCCGCCTTCTCCCCTTCTTTAGGATGCAGGTAGGCCATCAGGCTATCATTTATATATTGCACCATGTCTCCGCTGCTGGCCGTTCTGCAAAATTCATAACTAGGCCTGTACCGAATCATAAAATACGTGAGTGAATCACCGTCCAGGTGCGTGAGCTTCTGCACATAGCGCCTGCTGAAACTATAGTTTACAAAATCCTGCTCTTCCTGGTATTGCAGGTTCTTGGCCATCTTGCGGTCTTTGCCACGGTGACTGAAGAAGCTGATAGGACTGAACGCTATACCCACGCCATTTTGCGGCCCGCTGCGCGAAATAATTTGTTTTTCTGACTTATCATAAAAGGCGCTGTAGCCTTCTCTCCTGCTAAGAGAATCTGCCACATAATTGGGCCCGTGTACAGTTACATTCTTTAATGAATTGTTCTTCAAAGAAAGAGAAATATCATACCCCGCATTCAGCATATAGTGTTGTACCCGCAAGGTATCCTGCCGGTAACCCACAGAGCTGATGACAAGCTTGTCGCCGTCTTCTGCTACAATTGCATAATCTCCATTTACGGTAGAAAGTACGTACAATTTTTTTGTTGCATTAAAAATGGTGGCAGAAGGTAAGGTAGAATCTGATTGCTGATCATACACCCTGCCTTTCAGCAACTGTTGCGCCCCTGCAGGCAATAAGCCAACGAAAAAGAAGACTGCAATGATAAGAATGCGCATAAAGATTGCTCAAATTAAACATACCCCGCCCTTTTAGCGGTAAGCCGGGCAGAAGAATTTGTTAAAACGCTTTTTACCCTTGTAAACAAAAAACCGGCCAGCCTGGCGCAGTGTGCTGGCGGCAGAAAACTAAATGTCGCGAACAACTCGGTATTTGTCGTGTAAGGCCCTCTTCGCTTTCTCCCGCATCAATAATTTTAAGGCTGAAAAAAATATACATCATGGAAAAGATTAGCATTAGTGAAGACATCAAGGTGTTCTACCTGCCGGCCAGCACTTTCCCCGAAGGAGTTTTAAAGGCCCACCAGGATCTGCATGCGCGTGTACCCTTTAGCAAAGAAAGAAGGTATTTCGGATTATCGCGTCCTGAAAATGGTACAATTGCTTACATGGCGGCTGCCGAAGAATTGCAGCCGGGTGAAGCAGCAAAATACGATTGTGATAGCCTGGTGCTAAAGAAAGGAAAGTATATTAGTGAACGTGTAAACAATTATATGGAGGATTTGCCCCGCCTGCGCAGCATCTTTGCCAACATGATAGAACAGCCGGGCATAGACCCTGAAGGCTATTGTGTAGAATGGTACCTCAATGACAAAGACATGGTATGCTTGGTACGACTGGCAGAAGATTGAGCCGTTGTACAGGTAGTGCCCGTGCTGCCTGGTTAGCTTACCTTTAGGGAATACATAAAAAGACAGATTTTTTTCAATTGCCTGTCCTGTTTGGCCCTGCCTGATTGTTATAAAGCTGTAATCAATGATTGTTAACAAGCCTGCGCCCATGGCAGGTAAAAAAAAGAAAAACGATGGATGAATTTATGTTGATTTTCCGGCATGAAGACGGTAGCAAAATAGCGTCTCCAGAACAATTGCAGGCCTGGATGAAACAGACGATGGACTGGATTGGCAGCATTGCAGCACAAAACAAATTCAGCACAGGCATCGGCTTGCCATTTGACCATGCAAAAGTGGTAAGACACAACGGAATTGTTACCGATGGACCCTTTGGTGATATTAAAGAAACCATTGGTGGCGCCATCATTGTAAAAGCAGATTCTGTTGAGGAAGCAGTGTCATTTGCCAAAGGCTGCCCGGTATTACAGGGAGAGGGCAATAGTGTTGAAGTGCGTAAAATAGCGCGCAATGACGGCATTCATTAATGACAGCGGCCAGGCTGCATCATTGCCAAAACGTTTCTGAGTGTATGCAACAGGAAATAATACCTCATCTGTTTAGAACAGAGTACCGCAAAATTGTAGCGGTACTGTGCAAGCGTTTTGGCTTTAACCAGTTGGAAACGGCGGAAGATATTGCCAGCGACACTTTTCTGGCAGCAGCGCAACTCTGGCCCCTGCGCGGTATTCCTGCGCAACCCACCGCCTGGCTGTACCAGGTAGCAAAAAACAAAGCGCTGAACCATTTTCAACGCCGTCAATTGTTTGCAGCAAAGATTGCTCCCCTGCTGCAACTTGAAAGTTTGGAAGAGGGAGCTTACCAGATAGATCTTTCTGAAGAAAATATACTGGACAGCCAGTTGCGGATGATTTTTGCTATTTGCAACCCATTATTGTCTGCTGAAGCGCAAATTGCAATGGCCCTTCGCGTACTGTGCGGTTTTGGTGTAGAAGAAATTGCCGCGGCCTTTCTCAGTAATAAAGAAACCATTCAGAAGCGCTTAACACGCGCAAAAGAAAAATTACGTGCGGCCAACCTGCCCTTGGAATGCCCCTCCGAAGCAATGATGCAAGACAGGCTGCAAAATGTATTGAAGACATTGTACCTGCTGTTTAATGAAGGTTATTACTCACACAGCAATGAATTGCTGAGGAAAGATCTTTGCCTGGAGGCGATGCGCTTAACCCAGATGCTGGTAGACCATGCACCTACCCAATTGCCCGAAGTATATGCCCTGCTTGCGCTGATGTGTTTTCAGGCGTCGAGGCTTAATGCCAGGAAAAATGAATGGGGAGATATCGTGCTGTACGCAGACCAGGATGAAAGTCAGTGGAACCAGCCCCTGCTGGCCAGGGGAATTCAATTGCTTCAT
>DATJGC010000333.1:0-2916 GCA_035495345.1 Chitinophagaceae bacterium
GTGATTATCTCCGCTTAAGCGGCAAATTGCTCCGCCAGACTTCCGTTACACTCAGCGCCAGCACACTCAAACGCATTTTCGGAAAGCTAAAAACACCAGAAAGATATTACCCGCAAAAGGCCACGCGTGATGCATTGGCAGTTTATGCCGGCTATAAGAGTTGGGATGATCTTACTGTCCATCATCGCCCGGTAGAAGAAGACCTGTCAACAAGATTACATCAGCCCGCAGTTGCAGAGGCAGCGCCATCAATGGCCAATGCAGCACCCGAAGCTGCGTTTATTGCAACAAAAAATAAACGCAACGGGCGCTGGCAAAAAAAAGCCCTGCTTGCACTCCTTTGCATGGTGGTACTGGCTGCGCTGGTATTCTGGTTAAAAGGGCCTGCTTCAAATAGACCGGCGCGCGCCAATATTTTGTTTAGCTGCATTAACCCAGACGGCCAAACGCCACACACGGCCAACTTTCAGTTGCAAGTGCAACAGGAGACAGATGAAACGCGCCAGTTATTGATAGACTTCGGCGACGGACGCGCCATAGAACCAGTAGCAGGCAGAAAAAACTTCAGTCATTATTATGAAACACCCGGTCGTTATTTATGTGTCATTAAATCGGGCACCACAGCACTCGACACGGCCGTAGTGTATTTAAAAACGAAGGGCTGGATGGCCACGGGCAATATGCCAAAGGATACTACGCGCGTGTACCCTATTGAAGGCGCAGACTCCTCTGCATCATCAAAAACCCTGGTGGCCAGCATTCAGCAAATTGCCCAGGCAGGTATTGACACCAGTAACACCTTCTTTGTACGTTTTGATAATATTGTTCCTTCCAGTATCAATGCAGACAATTTTGAATTTGCCACCGATGTAATTACTTCTGCCCAGCGCCCGGGCGTTCGTTGTTCACAGGTAGATATCACCATTTACGGAGAACGGTACAAGCATGTGTTCCGCGTTATAAAGCCGGGTTGTGAACAGTGGCTCGATTTACAGCTTGCCGAAAAATCTCGCAAAAACCTTGCACCTGATCTAAGCTTCCTGGATGCAGACTTATCAAAGGGCGGTAAAGTAAAACTAAAGGTGGTAGACAAAAATGCCACTATCTACATCAACGATAAGATTGTTTTCAGCGGCGGGTATACCCAGCCATTACATAAAGTCTATGGCGTCTCTATCATGTTCTCCGGCGTAGGTGCCATCCGTTCATTCTATCTTAAAGACAACAACACAAGCGAAAACTTTCCCGGTTCATTTGAATAAAGCCATTTCAAACATTAACCTTCAAAATACCTGCGGAGCCGGCTTTGGACCCAACAGTTCATGCTGGCAACTATACGGCATCAGCGTTAGCTTCTTTACCTTTTCATTAAATAGTTGAGCAAGCGGTTGTTCTTTATTAAAAAACTAAATCCATATATTTGGTTGTCTTTTGAAGATTTGTAGCCATTTATTTTTACACTGCCATGCGCCAGAACGATTGCCTTATACTGCCTGACGAGAAAATATGGGACCTGTTCCTCACAGGTGACACGGCGGCATTTGACGTACTCATGAAGCGCTATTACCAGACCCTTTTTAATTATGGCACCCGTTTTCAAAAAGACCATGAGCTGGTAAAAGATCATATCCAGGAACTGTTTCTCTCCCTATGGAAAAACAGGAAGGGCATCCGTAGCACTTTATCCGTTAAACACTACCTGCTGAAAGCCATGCGGCGCAGCCTCTGCCGGCCAACCAATAAATCAAAACTTGTTTCTTTTTCCGGGCAGGCGGCTTTTGATGCAGGCTTTAATATGATACTGCCCGTAGAACCGAACCTGGTATTACAGGAAAAGCTGACGGAGTTGTCGTACAAGGTTCGGTCTGTACTGGAGAAATTATCGCGCCGCCAACAGGAAATCATCTACCTCCGCTTTTATATGGACGCTGATATCCACCAGATTGCTGAAATCATGGACCTGGAGCACCAGTCTGTCTACAACTTACTGCACGAGGCGCTCAAACGCTTCAAAAAACTGTCGAATGCCGACTATTTCCTTATCTCCTGGAACCTGCTGTTACTGGGTGGTTGCTGCCTGCTGCAAGAAATTTTAAAAAATTCCTGAAATTATTCAGTAGAAAAGATTGGGCCTGATCCTATAGTATAGAAAAGAGGGTTATGGACGCACCCAGGTATTCAAGTATTGAAGATTTTGTGTTTGATGCCAGTTTCCGCGATTGGATACTGCGCAACGACAGCAACCATAAAGTATTCTGGGAGGCCTGGATGGCCGCACACCCACAACAACTGGGCGTAATCAACCATGCCAAATCAATAGTCTATGCGCTTTCTGCCCGCCATAGTCTTTTATCTGAGCATGAAATTGAAGAGGAAATTCGTAGCATACTGCAAAAAGCAGCGGCGGAAGACTATCCCCCAGGCATAGACGAAAAATTTCTATTCAATGAACCAGCGGTGGCAAGCCGTTCATTTCGTAAAAAATCCTATTTACCATTATGGGGCAGTATTGCCGCTGCGGCCCTTTTAGTAGTAGCGCTTTTCTACTATAACAGGACGGGCACCCACAATACCATCCGCGAAACCGTGCAGGTGCAGGAGGGTAAAACGCCCTTCAACGCCAGTATAGAAAAAACAAATCGGACAGACAGTGTTCAGATCATTCTCCTGCCTGATCAAAGCCGGGTAGAACTTGCCGCAAACTCTACGCTTGCTTATACCGCCAAAGATTTTACCAGCAAAAGAGAAGTGCATTTAACCGGCGAGGCTTTCTTTACCGTTACCAAAATGCCTTCTTCTCCGTTCATGGTATATACCAGCAATATGGTTACCAAGGTACTGGGCACCAGTTTCAGGGTAACAGCCTTTCCGGGTGATAAAAAGGCCTTTGTACTGGTAAAAACAGGCAAGGTATCG
>DATJGC010000334.1:0-19748 GCA_035495345.1 Chitinophagaceae bacterium
ATATACAATTCACCTGAAAAAGGTACTTCCCTTTGGCCGCCTTTGGGGTCTTCGGGGTTATTCTCGCTGCTAAACATTTCTGATTGGCCGGCGGGGTAATTGGTAATTACAATTTTGAGGGGGTCAAAAACCACCATCCGGCGCAGGGCATTCTTGTTGAGGTTTTCGCGCACAAAAAATTCAAGCAGTCCTACATCTATCAGGTTTTCTCTTTTGGCTACGCCGATGCGGTCGCAGAACTCGCGGATGCTGGCAGCGGGGTAGCCCCGGCGGCGCATGCCACTGATGCTGGGCATGCGGGGGTCATCCCAGCCGGTAACATGTTTCTCTGCCACCAGCTGCAGCAATTTACGTTTACTCATTACCGTATACGTGAGGTTCAGGCGCGCAAATTCATATTGGCGTGAGGGAAAAATGCCAAGGTTTTCTATGCACCAATCGTACAGCGGACGGTGTGGTATAAATTCAAGCGTGCAAATAGAATGGGTGATGTGCTCAATAGAATCACTTTGTCCATGCGCAAAATCATACATGGGGTAGATGCACCAGGCATCACCCGTGCGGTGATGGCGCGCATGTTTAATGCGGTAGAGC
The DNA here is from genome assembly GCA_035495345.1 of Chitinophagaceae bacterium. GTDB lineage: Bacteria > Bacteroidota > Bacteroidia > Chitinophagales > Chitinophagaceae > JACMLD01. Next base: position 595 of record DATJGC010000334.1, read on the forward strand.
AGCGGGTCGCGCATATGCATATTGGGCGATGCCATATCAATTTTTGCACGCAGCACTTTCTCGCCGTCTTTGTATTTGCCTGCGCGCATGTCTGCAAACAGGGCCAGGTTTTCATCCACGGAACGGTCGGCAAAACGGTTGCGGGTGCCGGGTACCGTTGGACTCCCCTTTTGAGCGGCTATTTCTTCGCTGCTGCTATCATCTACATAGGCAAGTCCCTTACGGATAAGGGTAAGCGCGAATTCATACAACTGTTCAAAATAATCTGAGGCATACAACTCATTGGCCCAGCTAAAGCCCAGCCAGCGTACATCTTCTTTTATACTCTCTACATATTCCGTTTCTTCGGTTACGGGGTTGGTATCATCAAAGCGTAAATTGGTAGACCCGCCGTATTTTAACGCCAGCCCAAAATTGAGGCAGATGCTTTTGGCATGACCAATGTGCAGGTAGCCATTGGGCTCTGGCGGAAAGCGCGTATGAATGGTTTTATATTTGCCTGAACGCAAATCTGCCTCTACAATTTCTTCGATAAAGTTGAGCGATTTTTCTTCTTCGTTTTTTATGTCAGTCATACATCTTTTCTTGTAATGAAACAGATGCCACGGTAAACGCCGTGGCATATAGCGGCAAATTTACTGTTATTTATCGTAAAAGAGTTCTGTTGCTGCTGTGTGTAAGCGCTGTTTTTGCTATTGACTGTCTTTCTAACGATGCTTTTTCTATACCGCCGCTTGTATAAAATAAATACTAACTTTCAGCCCGTAAATTTTCTCACCTGCACATCCAATTAAAACAACCAACATGAGTAAAGCAATGCTGTTTTCTGTCGCCATGATTTTTTTGCTGGCTTCCTGCAATAATGCCGCCACCTCCACTGCAACCGCTGAAACTCCGAAAGATAGTACCGGTGGCACTGCAGTGAACCCTGCTACGGATTGGAAATTTGGGATAGCCCTGTGGACTTTCCATACTTTTTCTTTCCCGGAAAGCCTTGAGAAATCAGACAGCGCGGGCGTGCACTATGTAGAACCCAATACGTTTTCAAAAATTGGCAATGCCGCCACAGACAGCCTTATATTTAATTTATCCATGACGGGCGTAAGCAAGCTGCAGTCTATGGCTGCTGCGCACAACCTGGCCATTGAATCCGTTTACATTGCCGGCGATTCTACCATTGCTTCATGGGTAAAGCAGTTTGAGATTGCAAAACATATGGGTGCCAAACTGGTAACCACAGAACCCCCGTTAAAAATGTGGGATAGCATCGATAGCCTGGCGGGTGTTTATGGCGTTAAAGTGGCCATTCATGAGCATTGGAAAGGTGTAAGCCATTACTGGAACCCTGATACAGTACTGCTGGCATTAAAGGGACATCCTAATTTTGGTGTTTGTGCAGATCTTGGCCATTGGCCAAAAAGTGGTATCAACCCATTAGATGCTGTAAAAAAGCTCAGCGGGCATATCCTGGTGGTACACCTGAAAGATATTGCCGCCTACAATGATCCTACCCTGAAGGATGTTCCGGTGGGCAAAGGCATCGTAGACTTCCCCGCCGTTTTTGCAGAGTTAAAGAAACAGGGTTTTAAAGGATATATTTATATTGAGCGCGATGCCGAAGATAAACCCAGCAATCTCCCTTCGGTAATTGAAACCATTAAGTATTACAACGCGGAAATAGCGAAGTTAAAATAATATATGGCGGCCCCGGGCAAGGGCTCCGCTTTCGCAAAAAAACTTACCCATCACCGTTAGTGGTATGTACAGCGCATGAAAAAGATCACCCGCCAGTTGCTTTGTTGTTGCCTGCTGCCTTTCTGTATACTGGTAGCAGGCGGAGATGGCCAGTGGCGTATTGTGGCCACCCGTAATGCCATCCCCAACAGGGGAGAATGCGGCATGGCCGCCTGGGAAGGTAAGCTCTACCTGGTAGGAGGGGGTGCCCTGCCCACCCAGGTGTACAACCCCGCCGGCGCCAGCTGGTCTGAGAAGGCAGCACCGCCGCAAAATATAAATCACTTTCAGGCAGTAGCTTACGACAAGCGGGTGTATGTGCTTTCTGCGCTTACTGCCGGCCCATACCCTCATCAACCCAATATTGAACGGCCGCTGATCTATGATATTACCACAGACAAATGGAGCACCGGCACGCCACTGCCGCCTGAACGCAACCGGGCTGCTGCGGGTGCTGCGGTATACAAGGGAAAATTATTCCTGGTAGCGGGTATTAAGGAGGGTCATTTTACTGGCACCACCGGTCTTTTTGACCAGTATGACCCGGTGAGGGGTAGCTGGACGCCCCTGCCAGCTGCGCCGCATATCCGTGATCATTGCAGCGCCGCGGTGCTGGGTGATAAATTGTATGTAGCGGGCGGCAGAAATACCAGTTACCATGAACCCGAGAATTTCATGTCTTTCTTTAAAAAAACGGTGCTGGAGGTAGATTGCTATGATTTTAAAAGCGGTCATTGGTCAACGTTAGCCTCCAGGCTGCCACTGGGTAGCGGGGGAGGTGCGCTGGTGGCAATGGACGGAAAATTATATTACATGGGTGGAGAACGCGCTACAGAAACCGAGCCCAACCAGCCACGGAAAGATTGTTTCTGGCTTGACCCGGTACACGATACCGGCTGGAAAACCACCAGTGCTTTGAACGAAGCGCGTAACGGCATGAGCGCCGCGGTAATCAACAATGCTATTTATGTTTTTGGTGGTGCCGGGCCTAAACAGGCGCCGCTTCCGGATGGTCCCCTGCAGGAGGCCTTGGAGAAAGGGCCGCCGCCAAAACAAACAGCCGGAGGTCCATCGCCACTGGAAATGTTTACACTTCATCCATAAACGCTAACAAACAAGGCATGATTAATAAAGAAGAGATAAAAAGACTGGCAGCGGTGCAGGCCATGGAACAGGTTCGTGCCGGCATGACGCTGGGCGTGGGAACCGGCTCTACGGTATACTGGTTTATCCTTGAACTGGCCAAGCAGGTAAAACAGGGATTGTCTGTTACCTGTGTACCCACTTCTGCCGCCACGGCTTCGCTGGCTACTCAATTGGGCATTCGGCTGGTAACCCTGAATGAAGTTTCCAAACTGGATCTTACCATTGACGGCGCAGACGAAATAGACCCCCAGCTTTGTCTTATCAAGGGCGGGGGCGGAGCGCTCTTGCAGGAGAAGATGGTGGCCGCTGCCTCAGACAAACTGGTGATCATTGCAGATGGCAGTAAAAAAGTACAGCAACTGGGCCGGTTTCCTTTGCCGGTAGAAGTAATACCCTATGGCTGGAAGCAGGTGCAGCAGCATATTGCATTTACCAATGATGTAGTAGTGCTCTTACGCATGAAGAATGACCTGCCATTAATAACAGACCATGGGCATTATATTTTGGATTGCCAGTTCAACGCCATTACAGATGCGGCTAAGCTGGCCGTTGTGCTGAATACTATACCGGGGGTGGTAGAAAATGGCTTGTTTATAAATATGGCCAGCATGGCCATTATTGCGCATGAAGATGGCAGCATAGAAACGATACTCGCTCCCTGAGCAGGCAAGAAACTGTTAGTGGATTTTCGGGTAGGGGTAACCGGTAGTCAATGCACCAGCAACTATTTTTTCTCCCTTTCGCCAAACAATAGACTTCCGATTCTTACCATATTGCTACCATTGGCAATGGCGAGCCGGTAATCGCCGCTCATGCCCATGGATAAATGACTGAACCTGACATTCGGCAGTTGCCGGCTGCTGGCAAGGGCTCCAAAGCGCTTATACAGTGAGGCCAGGAAACTAAACTCCTGTTGTACCAGCGTTTCATCTGTGGTAAAGGAGGCCATGCCCATGAGCCCGCTGATGCAAATATTTTTCATTGCCGGCAATGCATTCCCTTCCATTAGTTCCGCCAGTTCCTGCTCATCCATCCCAAACTTGGTTTCTTCCTTCGCAATATGCACCTGTAATAATACATGGATGGTTTTCTGCAGTTTCTCTGCCTGGCGATTTATCTCCGACAGCAGTTTTACACTGTCTACCCCGTGAATGAGCGCTACCAGGGGCGCAATAAACTTTACTTTGTTCGATTGCAGGTGCCCAATAAAGTGCCAGCGAATATCTGCCGGCAATACAGGTTGTTTGGCCAATAGTTCCTGCACATAATTTTCGCCAAAATCTCGCTGGCCCAGGGCGTACAGCGCCAGAATATCTTCTACCGGTTTTGTTTTAGACACCGCTACCAGGGTGGCCTTGCCGGCCAGCTCCTGTATAATTGCATTATAGTTTTCTTTGTTTACTGCCATGTTTGTAAAGGTAAGTAGCCGCAAAGAAAATACCAGCGCCTGCTAACGTTGTACCATAACCGAAGAACAGAAATGCTTGTTAAAAGAATAGTAGTGGCACGCCTATTTTAAGAGCGACCTGCTGATAACTATCCGCTGCACTTCACTGGTGCCTTCGTAAATCTGGGTGATCTTGGCATCACGCATCAGTCTTTCTACATGGTATTCTTTTACATAACCATAACCGCCATGTATCTGCACGGCTTCTACGGTAACCCACATGGCCGTTTCAGACGCAAAAACTTTTGCCATGGAAGAACTGGTTGCATACTCTGTGTGCTGATCCTTTTCATAGGCAGCTTTTAAGCAGAGCAATCTTGCGGCTTCTATGCGGGTAGCCATATCGGCCAGCTTAAACTGGATGGCCTGGTGCTGCATGATTTCTTTACCAAAGGCCTTTCTTTCTTTTGCATACCGCAGCGCCAGTTCATAAGCGCCGCTGGCAATGCCCAGTGCCTGGCTGGCAATGCCAATACGCCCGCCGCTTAAGGTTTTCATGGCAAAGGAAAATCCAAAGCCATCGGTACCAATGCGGTTTTCTTTTGGCACTTTTACATCATTGAACAGAATGCTGTGGGTATCACTGCCGCGGATGCCCAGTTTATTTTCCTTTGCACCTACAGATACCCCGGGCCAGTTTTTTTCTACAATAAATGCGTTGATGCCATGACTGCCCTTGGCCGCATCCGTTTGCGCCATAACAAGGTATACTGATGCAGAATTACCGTTGGTAATCCAGTTCTTGGTGCCGTTCAGTAAATAATAATCGCCCTTGTCTTCAGCGGTGGTGCGCTGAGAAGTAGCATCGCTGCCAGCTTCCGGCTCACTCAGTAAAAAGGCACCGATGTACAATTGACCGTCTTTACGCCCCTGGGCCAGGGGTGTTAAATACTTTTGTTTCTGTTCTTCTGAACCATAAGTTTCCAGTCCCCAGCAAACCAGACTATTGTTTACACTCATACACACGCTTACGCTGGCATCTACTTTACTGATCTCTTCCATGGCCAGTACATAACTGATGGTATCCATTCCGCTGCCGCCATAGGCAGGGTCTACCATCATACCCATAAAGCCCAGTTCTGCCAGCTTCATGATCTGGTCTTTCGGAAATTTCTGTTGCTCGTCGCGCTCAATAACGCCGGGCAGGCATTCCTGCTGGGCAAAATCACGCGCGGCCTTTTGAATCATCAGGTGTTCTTCGCTTAACTGAAAATGCATGGAGTATAATTTGTGCTGCGCAAAAGTAAGCAACTTGTAAGCAAACTAACAAGCGGTAGTAATATGTTCACTCGTTCTTCACCCGCTTCACGTACCCGCCAACACGGTCCAGGGCCGCGTATACCCGCTTTGTATGATTTTCTCCGCAAAATTTCGGCATGTTGAATATTGGTTTACTTTTGCTAAAAGCGCCAGAAAACACTTACTGGCAGCCCTGGATACAGCCAATTGTTTCATGCACGGCCGCTGATTCCGGGTTCATATCCTCTCAAAAACATCCTCTGCTGGTAGCCCCGTTCCCCCGTTTGTTATCCCTAAACCTTTATACATGATCAAGCATTTACTCCTTATGCTGTTGGCCTTCGGCTACGTGGGTACGCAGGCCCAAAACGTTTTTAACCCGGCAGACCCCCTGGTAACCTACAATTCAGCCGCACTGCCCGGCAGCAGCACCAATCCCACACAACCGGCGCCCGGTGTAATGGCCAAGTGGGTGCGCACCGCCAGAATGGGCTGGACAACCACTGCTTTTAAAAGTTATATCTGGAATGGCATGGCCTTCCGCCTTCGCTTCCCCAATAATTATAACCCGGCCAATAAGTACCCGGTGGTATTGTTTTTTCATGGTGGCGGAGAAACCGGTACCATCTACGATAATGAATACCAGTTGTTATGGGGGGCACAAACCTTCGAACAGCGCATCAACAACGGAGAATGGAATGGCTTCCTGCTCTTTCCGCAGGAAACATCCGTGGGTTGGGATGATAACTATTTCAGCCGGATAAACGGCGTGCTTGATACCCTTCAGAAATACAATAATGCAGACCCTGACCGGTTGATTGCCATGGGCCTCTCTTCCGGTGGCTATGGGTCGGTAGCCTATGCCAGTTTCTATCCAAAAAGAGTGGCCGCTTCCCTGCCTTCCTCACCCGCGCAAATACGCACGCTCAGCGGAAGCATCCCTGCCTTTTTGCATATTCCTTTATGGATGGCCAATGGCGGGGTGGATGTAAACCCGGACCCCTACAATGGACAGGGCTTCTACCAGGATTTCCGCAATGCCGGCGGCCGGATATTTCAAACTTATTACGTAGATAACAACCACAATACCTGGACGGATATGTGGAACCAGAAGAATGCCTCCGGTACGTTTATGACCACGGCATACTGGAATACTGCCCACAAAGCACAACCCCTGGTCTATTACCAGAACCAGCAATTCTGCAATGCCATCAGTGCAAAAATGGGTATCACTGCCGGGTACTTTGCCTATGAATGGCAACAGAACGGGCTTACCATTGCTGGTGCCACCGGTAATGAATATACCGCCACACAGGCCGGCAGCTACCGGGTTCGTTTTATGCGCACGGCTACCTCCGGCTGGTCAGACTGGACACCCAACCCGGTAGTGATCAGCGCAAAGGCCTGCGCTGCCGATACGCTGTATGCTGAGCATTTTAACAGCGATAATTATTTTGTCTCCGCCTCAGGTTATAGCATTGGCAACTTCACCTGCCAGGGCGGTATCATGACCTCCGGCACCAATCTCTTTACACAGGATGCCACCGGTGTGGAAGGCAATCGTTTTTTGATTGATTATACAAAGACCGGAAACGGCTGCAGTTTTGCCGCGGGCGACAGGGTTTGGAACACCTATACACCAGTAACGGTACAACCCAATACCAACTATGAATATAGTTTTTACATGGCCAACCAGAACGCTACCAGTCCGGCCCAGCTGGCCCCCACCATTAACGGCACTCCTTTAACCGCCAGCTATGTACAACCTGCCGGTACCGGCAACAGCAGCTGGAAGAAATATACTTTTACCTGGAACTCAGGTGGCTTTACCTATGCAGATCTCGGTATCATCAACCGCTCCGCCGTAACCACCGGTAATGATTTTGCCATTGACGAGATCAGTTTTAAACTGGCCAGCGCCGCACCCGTGCCCGGTTGCACCGTCAATGCATCGCCCGCCAATGGTGCACAGGTACCTGGCAGTACCAATGCTACGCTTAGCTGGGCGGCCGTCGCCAATGCCGCTTCTTATGATGTCTATATCTGGACAGGTGCCGTGGCACCCGCATTGCCCACCGGCAATACCAGCAGCACCAGCTATAATGCAATTAATTTAATTGCCAATACCGTATACAACTGGTATGTGGTGCCAAAGAACAGTTTGGGCATGGCTGCCACCGGTTGCAGTAATAACCAGACCAGCTTTACCACTGCGCCCATTGCATTGCCGCCCGCTTGTGTCAGCAACAGCACACCGGCCAATGGAAGTACTGTTGCCAGCAGCAATGCCGCTACCCTAGGCTGGACGGCCGCTGCCACTGCCACTTCTTATGATGTATACCTGTGGACAGGTGCCAACCCGCCCGCCACTGCAACCGCTACTGTAACAACCACTTCTTATAATGCTACGGGACTGACTGCGACCACTCTTTATAATTTCTATGTGGTACCAAGAAATGCTGCCGGCACTGCCACTGGTTGCAACAGCAATACCAGCAGCTTTACAACCGCCGCCGCACCTACGGTACCAAATTGTGTAAGCAATACTGCACCTGCTAACGGAAGCACACTTGCCAGCAGCAATACAGCAACGCTGGGTTGGACGGCCGCCGCCACTGCTACATCGTATGATGTGTACTTATGGACGGGCGCCAGCGCACCCGCAGTACCCACTGCCAACGTAACGGCTACCAGTTACAATGCCAGCGGCCTCTTACCCGCCAGCCAGTATAAATTTTATATTGTTCCAAAAAATGCAGTAGGTGCAGCCGTAGGATGCAGTGCCAATGTAAGCAGCTTTACCACCGCCACCGCGCCGATAGTGGGTACCGGCACCGGCCTCAAAGGCGATTATTATAATACCGTTGGACTAACCGGTGCCATCTATCTTTCGCGCACAGATGCCACTGTTAACTTTGACTGGGGCAACGGATCTCCTTATGTGCTGATTGGCGGCAATACTTTCTCTGCACGCTGGACCGGTTATGTACAACCGTTATATTCAGAAACCTATACTTTCTATACCAACAGTGATGATGGTGTACGCCTCTGGGTAAACGGCCAGCTACTGGTGAACAACTGGACTGCACATTCAGCACTGGAAAACAGTGGCACCATCACCCTCACCGCCGGCGTTAAGTACGATATTAAAATAGAGTATTTTGAAAACACCGGCAGCGCAGTGATGAAGTTGTATTGGTCTAGTGCCTCCACGGCAAAAGCCATTGTGCCGCAAAAACAATTGTACCTGCCAGGTGCAGGCGGTGCAGGCAATCGCGTAGCAGATGTTGCGGCCGTGGAACTTGCAGCACCCGTGGTAACAGCACCGCTGGTGAACAGCACTGCGCCATCTGTACAGACCGGCGTTTACCCTAACCCGGTAGCAGCCGGACAAAACACCACGCTGTTATTAAACAGCCCGGCCGGAGGTGCCGCCAGTGTGGAGGTAATCAGTGCCATGGGCAACACACTGCAACGCCAGCAACTGCAATTGGCTGCCGGTGGCAATAACCGTACACTGCAGACAGCGGCCTTGCTGCCTGGCTTGTATATACTGCATATCACAGGGGCGGTTGATAAAACCAGCGCGCTCAAATTAATCATCAGGTAACCGTACTATCCCTATACAATAATCATGAGGCTGCAACCACTGCAGCCTCATTTTTTTTGGCGATGCAGTTGCGCAGTGTACAAAAATTGCAGACATTTATGACCTTCCAATGGTACAGTTTACAGCCACCATAATGCAGTTTGCACAGCAGGGCGAAAAAACGGGCTGGATGTATATTCCGGTACCGGAGAAAATGGCGCAGCAATTACAACCGGGCGTTCGTAAATCGTTTCGCGTAAAAGGCAAGCTGGATGCATTTGCCATCGGCGGTGTTGCGCTGATACCGATGGGCGGAGGAGATTTTATCATTGCCTTTAACGCAGCCATGCGCAAGGGCACGGGTAAAAGAAAGGGCGCTACTATAAAGGTTCAATTGTCTGTAGACAACAAAGCCTACCAGCTTAACAAGGAATTCATGGAATGCCTGGCCGATGAACCCACCGGGCTCAGCTATTTTCAAACCCTGCCAAAATCTCACCAGCACTATTTCAGCAAATGGGTAGAGAGCGCAAAAACAGACCCCACCCGCACTAAGCGCATTGCCATGGCCGTATCTGCACTGGCCAAAAAAATGGGTTTCCAGGAAATGATGCGCGCGCATAAAAAAGACCGGCAAGACTTCGCAGACAGTTAAACAAAAGTTCGGCGAAAGCGGACTGATTAAGGTTTTGTGCGCCGAGTAACATTCCGCGGCAAATAAGGATAGTTAAACCACTGTTATTTTAATTCTCCACAGCATCTTTGCGGGCAATAGCAGCGTACATTTTACCAGTTCTCTTTGTCTACGCTGTAGGCAGGCCATCCTTTTTGTGCCAATAACATGGGCATCCTGTTTGTAATAAAGGAGTCAGCTAAAAAGCGTATTTTCAAAAAATTGATTGCTGAGCATGCAGATGGCACCGGTTTCTACTCGTTTTTATTTGATAGCATTGATGGCTTGCCTGCAACTGCCCGCCCTTGCCCAGCAGGATACCACAAAACCGGAGATTGATACTTCCAGGCGCAAAATTGTTGAGTTTCTCAAAAAACAAAAAGGGGTGTTTGGCAAGCTGGCCAGTAACCTGGTGGGTGATACCGCCGCATCAGACCTGGAATCTATTGCTGTAAGGAATGATCTGTCGTTTGTACGCTATGAAGGAATGATTGTGCGCAATATTGCCATCCAGCGCCTTGATTTTGGAACACAGATAGTAGACACCGCCAATAATTTTAAAAACACGTTTACCAATTTAGCCAACGCCTTTCATCACAAATCAAGGGAGTACGTTATCCGCAAGAATCTCTTCTTTAAAAAGGGCGATAAAATTCTTGCCTACCTGATGGCCGATAACGAGCGGCACCTGCGTGATCAGCCTTATATACAGGATGCCAAGATTATCATCATTCCGCTGTACATGACAGATTCTGTAGACATACTGGTAAGAACAAAAGATGTATTGTCTATCGGCGGCAGCTTTGAACTGCACAACCCAAAAAGCGCCGAGATGACGCTGAAAGAAGAGAACCTCGGTGGTGGTGGCAATGGCATACTGGGCGGTCTGTTATACAACCAGGAACGGCGCAAAAGCACCGGCTACGCCTTTCAGTATGTAACCCGCAATATTGGAGGCTCTTTTATAGACGGGTATATTGGTTACACCACCTTTGGCAATACCATGAATACGCTGCAAAAAGAGGAAGAGCACCTGTACCTGCAGCTGACCAAACCGCTGATCAATCCTTACACCAAGTGGACGTATTCTTTTGAGGCGGCCAACCACGTTACACAGAATATGTTCTGGACAGATTCTTTTTACAAGACGGATATCAAATACCATTATTATAATTACGATGCCTGGATAGGATGGAATACCGGCGCCTATAAAGTATCGCCCGGCAGTAACCTGGATGATCGCTTGCGTACCCTCGTCAGCCTTCGCTATTTCAAACAATTCTTCCTGAACATCCCCGATAAATACAGTACCCAGTATTACTTTCAGTATGCAGATATCACCGGTATCATTGCTGCCGTCTCTATCTTTAAACAAAACTTTTACAAGGCAAAATATTTTTATGGTTTTGGCAGAAATGAAGACGTTCCGGAAGGGGTAGATGTATCCCTAACCGCAGGCTGGATAAACAAGCAGGAAAAAAACCGCCCCTACATTGGCCTGGATATACAGCGTTCTTACTTCACTGAAAAGAAAGCGTATTACAATATCATCTTTAGATCGGGCACGTTCTGGGGGCGCAAAAAACCGGAAGACTTTAACGTGCTGCTCAGCGTGGATCATTATATGCGCCTGAAGACAATGGGTACCCGGTGGAAACAAAGAAGCCTCATCAATGCAAGTATTACCGGGCAGGTAAATGCGGTACTGAATGCACCGCTGGCATTGCAAAGTGTGTATGGGCTGGATGAATGGAAAAACGCCATTCCCTTTGCAGACGGCGATTTCAGGGCCACCTTAAGAACAGAGTCTGTATTCTTCAGTCCTTATACTTTTATCAATTTCCATTTTGCGCCCTTTGTGTTTGCCAACTTATCGGCCATTACGCCGGTGCGACAAAACATCAACAAAACAGACTTATACAGCAGCATTGGCGGTGGCATACGTACCCGCAATGAAAGTTTGATCTTCGGCACCTTTGAACTGAAAGTCTTTTACTACCCGCGCAAGACCTTTACCGGCGATACCTGGCGTATTGAAACCAATACCGGCATCAGGTTCAAGTACAATAGCCAGTACATTAAAAAGCCAACGCTGATAAACGTGAATTAGCATTCTGCGTACTATGCACTATCGTCTTTTTTGCGAGAAGCCGCCATGTTGCGGGCGATTGCCACGCTGGCGGGGCTGGTAGGCGGGAGTTGGCCCTAATTGTTGCGGTACCTGTGCTTTGTGCACGGGCTTGCCCAACAGGTTTTCTATCAATGCAAATTTATTCTGCTCACGCTCGGTTACAAAAGTATAGGCAGTCCCATCGGTTTCTGCTCTTGCCGTACGACCAATACGGTGCACATAATCTTCCCCGTCATTGGGCACATCATAATTGATAACAAGATCAATATGGTCAATATCTATACCACGCGATAATATATCCGTAGCCACCAGCACGGGCAAACGTTTGCTGGTAAAGCTGCGCAGCACTTCTTCTCTTTTGGCCTGTTCAAGGTCTGAGTGAATGGCTTCTACCTGCAGGCCTGAACGTTGCAGTTCTACCGTAAGCTGTTTTACGTTTTGCTTGCGCGAGCAGAAGATCAATATTGAATTAAAAGTCTTGCTCTTCAACAACAGCTTTACCAAGGGCATCTTCTGTTGTTCATAAACAATAAATGCTTCCTGGATGATTTTTTCGGGCGGACGGGAAATAGCAATATTGATCTCTTCCGGGTGAATAAGAATTTTTTGTGCAAGGCTCCTGATCTTGGGCGGCATGGTGGCAGAGAAAAGCAGGGTTTGCCTTTTGGTGGGCACCATGGAAATGATCTTCATGATGTCTTCATTAAAGCCCATATCCAGCATACGGTCGGCCTCATCCAATACCAGGTAACGCAATCCTTTCAGTTTTACATACCCCATATTGATGTGGGCAATCATCTTGCCGGGTGTACACACCACCACGTCTACGCCCTTGCTAAGGGCAGATTTTTCCTGTACAAAGGAGCCACCATCTCCACCGCCGTACACAGCAATAGAGCTGATGGAGGTAAAATAGGATAGTCCTTCCAAATGCCCGGCAATCTGGATGGCCAGTTCACGCGTGGGCACAATGATCAATGCGTTAATATGGTGGTCGTCATGCGGTTCAGTAATCAGCTTGTTGAGTAAGGGGAGAAGAAAGGCGGCGGTTTTGCCGGTGCCGGTTTGGGCGGAGGCAATAATATCTTTGCCTTGCAGGATAAGGGGAATCACTTTTGCCTGAACAGGCGTTGGCTCTTCATAACCGCTGGCCGCAATACCTTCTGATAAATTTTCGTGGAAATTAAAATCGGTGAACTTCAAGTTGGGTAAACTATATGAGAAATAGGGTTTGTACAGTGAAGATACGAAAACGCCTGTTAAAACTTTTTTTCTGCATAGAAAAAGATTCTGCCTCGTTCAGCTAATTAATTCATCGTATTTACGTTGTTCAGTAAATCTTTTAAATACCCTTCATCAATTTAAACAGGCAATGCAGGTGCGAGTGAGCAGCATGATTACGCAGCGCTTCATTACCCTTATAATTTACTTTATTTGTACAAAATACTTTCTATGGTTGCCAGCATTAATGATTACAACAATATTTTTTTTATTGGCGTGGCAGGTACCGGCATGAGCGCTATTGCGCAATACCTGGCGGGCACCGGCAAAGCCGTGAGCGGGTCAGACAGGTACTTCCTCCCGGGTGAGCAAAGTGAAACGCAACAGAAGCTGGAAGCGGCTGGCATTGCCTGTTTTCTGCAAAACGGCGAAGGCATTACAGATGCTACCCAACTGGTAGTGGTGTCTACTGCCGTGGAAGATACCGTGGCAGAGGTGCAGAAAGCGAAACAGCTTAATATACCCATCATCAAAAGATCTGGCCTGCTGGCGCTGATTGCCGCCAGCAAAAGAACCATTGCGGTAGGCGGCACCAGTGGCAAGAGTACCACCAGCGCCATGTTGTTTGATATACTTACCCACGCGGGTTTATCGCCCAGTATCATCAGCGGTGCAGGTTTGGTAAGCATCATCAAAGAAAACAAGATTGGCAATGCCAAGGTAGGCAGCGGGGAATGGCTGGTGATAGAAGCAGACGAAAGTGATGGCTCCATTGTAGAATACCACCCCGAAGTGGGCTTGTTGCTGAACATTGATAAAGACCATAAGGAAATGGATGCACTGATGGACATCTTTGCCAGCTTTAAGCAAAACACGCAGCGGTTGTTTGTGGTAAACCAGTCGCAGTCCGCCGCGCGTTCACTCTCGCAAAACCTGCAACATGATTTCTCTACCGACCCTGCTTCCGGCGCGGGCTTTATTGCCAGCCACTTTCAGCAGCAGGGATTGGCCATCTCTTTTACCATTAACAAGGTGCCGTTTACGCTGCACACCGTGGGCAAACACAATATGGAAAATGCATTGGCCGCTACCGCCGTGGCCTGCCAACTGGGCGTTTCATTGCAACAGTGTGCGGAGGCGCTGCAAGCATATGAAGGCATTTATCGCCGCCACCAGGTGCTCGGCAAAAAAGGGGGGCTGTTGCTGATTGATGATTATGCACACAACCCCATTAAATGTGCGGTGTCTATTGAAGCCTGCCAGCAACTGGCGTCAAAGGTGGTGGCCTGGTTTCAGCCGCATGGTTATGGCCCAACAAAATTTTTACGGCATGATTTTGTACATGAGATAGCAAAAGTGTTAAGGCCGCAGGATGAGATATGGATGAGCGAAATCTTTTACGCCGGGGGTACCACTACCAAGGACATTTCTGCCAATGATCTCATTAATGATTTAAAGGCGTTGGGCAAACAGGCTTTTTTTACAGCAGACAGGAACCAGTTTGTGAGCGCGGCGCTTCCGCATTTGAAGGGAGATTGCGTATTGCTGCTCATGGGTGCGCGTGATCCCTCGCTGGAAACTTTTGCAAAGCAGGTTTGGAATGAACTGGGCAAGAGTAAAGCGTTCGACTAATTCGATAATGTAAATAAATTAATTATATACTAAACCCTGTACCGGCTCGTTTTTAGCTAGTTTCGCGCAAAATTCCAACCAGCAATAAATTCCCTCCAACATGAGTATGAGATCGCCCTTTATGATTACGTTCACCAGGTGCAACCTGTTCTTTCTTTTCGCCCTTGCCATTGCTTTTACGTCTTGCGGACAAGCCTATTCTGAAAACAAAAAAACGGCCACCGATAGCATCGCTCCCGGCGCCCCCGCCGGAGATACTGCCGCCGGTATTGCAAAGCCGCAGCCATCTACGCTTGATACAGCAGCGTACGATGCATTGATGCAGCAGATGGTAAACAAAGACAGCTCTGGCAAATGGCCGGTAAAGGGTCCGTATCCATTGGCGGGTGCCTTATTACCCTTCAACCGCATTGTGGCTTTTTACGGCAATCTCTATTCAACAAAAATGGGTGTGCTGGGTGAATATCCCCGCAAGGAAATGCTGGCCAAACTACAGGAAGAAGCAAAGAAATGGCAGGCTGCCGATACCACGGTAAAAGTGATACCCGCCCTGCATTATATAGCGGTTACCGCACAGGGCAGTCCG
Organism: Chitinophagaceae bacterium; assembly: GCA_035495345.1. Taxonomy (GTDB): domain Bacteria; phylum Bacteroidota; class Bacteroidia; order Chitinophagales; family Chitinophagaceae; genus JACMLD01. The sequence continues at coordinate 15,993 of DATJGC010000334.1, forward strand.
GGCAAAGGCAACAAGTACCGCCTGCGTATGCCGTTTAAGCAAATTGATTCTGTACTTGCCATGGCAAAAGAGATCAATGCGCTGGTTTTCCTGGATATCCAGACAGGGCATAGCACGCTGGCAGAAGAAGTGCCCTTGTTTGAACCTTACTTTAAAATGCCCAACGTGCATTTTGGTATAGATCCTGAATTTTCAATGAAAGGCGGGCAGAAACCGGGTGCGGCCATTGGCACCTTTGACGCGGCCGATGTAAATTATGTGTCTAATTACCTGGCAAAGATTGTGAAAGACAATAACCTGCCACCCAAAATACTGGTGGTACACCGCTTTACCCGTGCCATGGTAACCAATTACAAACAAATAAAACTGCAGCCCGAAGTACAGGTAGTAATGGATATGGACGGATGGGGCGCGCAGGCAAGAAAGATCAATACTTACAAGCAGTTTGTGTATGGCGAGCCTGTACAGTTCACCGGTTTTAAATTGTTTTACAAAAACGATTTCCGTGAACCAAAAAGCCGTATCATGACGCCCGAAGAAGTATTGCGTCTTAAACCCAAACCTATTTACGTACAATACCAGTAAAGCTGGTTGGCAGCGTGCATCGCATCAGGCGGATACATTCCCGATTGCATTGATATAAATACACTCAACAATAACAGATTAACCAGAAAACCCTCCCTAAAGGAGGGTTTTTTTATGGCTTTTTCGACAATTCGTACCAGTCTGCCCGCGGCCAGCCTCCACATTTCAAGTACAAGTACGCGGGCATGCAGTATAATCAGTAAGAAGAATTGCGGCGGAAATACTATTTAACCGATTGCAGCGTTTATAGGGGGCGACGAGATCCAAATCAATGAAAATCAGGCTATGAAACGTTATCTAATGCTGTTACCGCTGTTAAGCGTGTTGGCAGTACAGGCACAGGTGAAAGACTATAATAAGACGAGACAGGTAGAACAACTCCTTCACCTGAAGGAAAATGTAACAAGAAAGATCGACTCCCTGCAGGTGCAGCTGCCTGAACTGGCGGCCAACCTGGACTTTACCCGCAAAAAGATTGACCAACTCAAGAAAGAATCGGGCAACCAGGACAGGCCCGATGCCGACAATAAAGAGCAACAGTCTCGCCTCAGCAATGAACTGGCCGCCGCCAGCAGCCTGGCAGAAAACCTCCGCAAAAAATTTGATACCCGGCTGGAAGCACTAGACAAAGCACTGATGCTGCAAAAAGACCTGGAAGAAAAAATTGCAGCACTGGTAAAAGAAAGCAATAAATAAAGACAGATTTTAAATGCTCTCAGCATTAGCTGCTGGTTGAACCGCCCACGGGCGGTTATACTTGTTAGCAGTCCATTCATTGCTATTTACCCTCCCTCGAATGCCAGTGCTAATGCTGGCGCTACTATCTATCCATCTATCATGCAAGAGATGCAGCGTTACCATCGGCCGGCATGCTATCGCCCGTTGCCAAGTGCACCAAAAAGAAACCCAGTCAATAGTGTAACGTAGGAGAGAAGGCCTTTATTAGGCGTGTAGGGAGCAGTAGTAAAACGCTGGTTTCCATTCTCCATCAAGCATCTGCGTACATTAATAAGTAAGTGGTAAGAAGTGATGAATGTATTGAAAGGGTGTAAAAGCAGAAAGCACCAAATCTAGTCTTCCGTACCTGCCGAAGCCTGTACTTCTTCCTACATCCGATGCTTTCGATTGAGACTGTTGTCTATCTTTTTAAGGATTTATCTTCCTCTCAATTGCATTAGTAAGGTACGATCTTGTAATAGCGTATTCCAAATTTTTTGCCTCCTGGTTTTGCACCTGTTGTGCACCAGGTTATGCACATGCTACTGTATCACCAAACGGTTGCTGGTAGACTGCTGTCCGTCTGTCAAAACCACTTCATACAAGCCGGCGGGCAATGTAAATGAGACCCTGGTTTGAAAGCTACCTGGTACAACGGACTGCTGCAGTACGGTAATGCCTTGCAGGTTTACAATGGTCAGCTTATCGTGGCTGCCAGCGAAAGGGTGCAATACAGTCAGCTGGTCTTTTGCGGGGTTAGGGAAACTGCGCAGGCGGGTGCTGCTGCTGCCGGCTATTACAGTAACCACTTTACTATAGGTTGTTCTGCCATCCCTGTCTACCATCTGCAGGCGATAGTACAGTTTGCCTGCTGGGGCTGCAGGGTCTGCACTGGTATAACGGCTGCCCATGGGGTTGTTCAGCGCCAGTACCTTGCTAACGGGCGTGAAAACGCTTCCGTCTGTGCTGCGTTCTACGATGTACGAAGCGCTGTTGATCTCGTTGCTGCTGGTCCAGTCTACTGTTACACCATTGCTCGTATTTCTGGCGCTCAAATTACTCAGTGTAGCAGGCAGCAGCGAAGTAAAAATATTGATGGCATTGTTGTTATACGCCACAAAGGCCACATCACTGTTGCCACTCAATGTTATTTTGAAGTAAGCAACGTTTTGCGCATTGCTGCTGTTAATGCCAAAGGTAGCAAGGTCTGTGGCCCATAAACGCATGGCACGGTCTGTTTTTGTAAAACCGCCTGCAAGTGTCATGGGGTTACGACTGGCTTCATAAAAATCGGCGGTCCAGTTGCCTACGGGAGGAATGTTAGAAAGGTTGATGTCTACATAGTTGCCTACACGGTTGCCCAGGATATCTGTAAATTCATAACGGTCTAAAGAACCGGAAGGGTCTGCCACCTGGGTGATTACCATATCGGGGATATTATCGCCGATAGAGGGTTTCAGGATCTTGCTAACGGGGAAGTACAAGGTACCGGCGGGCAGGTTGGCAACACAGGTGCCAAGGTCGAGACCCTTAACACCATCCGTAAGATAGTAAGCAATATTATTAGAAGGCGGCGTAGCAGATGCGCCTTCTTCCACACCATCATACATAGCGCCCAGGCCAATTTTTGTGTTGCCGCCTACAGTGGCGCTGGCATTTTTTAAAGGCAATGCACGAAAATCGCCGGCAACAAACGATTGCTGACGCTGGGTAAGCAGGTTATCATTTACCCCGGTAGAATACCTGGTGCCATTAAAGGAGAATGAGACAAGGTTGTGGCTATTGTCTGGCTTTACATTGCTTACGGCGCTGGCACCGCTTTTCCAGTAGCCATTGTAGTCAGTGATGATTTCAGTTACATTGTACTGCGCCTTTGCGGATAAGAGTAAACAAGAGAGTACAAAAGCCAGAACGGCTTTGCTGATGCGGGGGTTGGCAGTGGGGGTACGATGTAACATAGGGCGAAGTTTTTAACCGATACGACTGGCATGAATCCACAAAAATGCCAAATCTTAACTGCCTAATTACCAGCCAACTAGTGCAATAAAAAACCGAGCATTTTTCCAAATAATGGAAAATACTCGGTTTTTGGGAAGTAGAATGTTTATGCTCCGTACGTGTTAGAGCGGGAAGCACCTCAGCACATTACTTAAAGATTTTATCGAAAAATTGCTTCATTTCATTCCAGGAGGCGCTGTCTGCAGCGGCATTATAGGCAATGGGCATATTGAATTTCTGACCTACCGCGGTGGCGTTGGGGTTGGTAAAAGCATGCGTGGCCCCTGGGTAAGATTTGAAGGTATAATCGGCACCAATAGAATCCATTTGCTTTTTGAACATGGCCACTTCTTCCGGTTTTACAAACTGGTCTGCCTCACCATGACAAACCAAAATTTTTGCGCGCAACAGGTCTTTGCGTGCGGGAACGCCTGCAAGGTTGCCATGGAAACTTAC
>DATJGC010000335.1:0-6693 GCA_035495345.1 Chitinophagaceae bacterium
TGGATGGGTAAATGGCGCCGGCGATCCGCTCAGCGGTATGGCCGCCATGCTGGAAGAAGCCAGGGCCATTGGTGAACTGGCCAAAACAGGCTGGAAGCCAAAGCGCACGCTTGTCTTTGCCGCCTGGGATGGCGAAGAACCCGGTCTGCTGGGCTCTACCGAATGGGTGGAGGAGCATGCACAGGAACTGCAACAAAATTTAGTGGTCTATATTAATTCTGATGGCAATGGCCGCGGCTTTTTTGGCGCGCAGGGAACACACGCGCTGGAACCATTTATCAATGAGGTAGCAGCAGATGTGACCGACCCGCAAACGGGCATCAGTGTGCTGGAAAGAAAGCGGAATTATGATATTGTGAATGCGGCCGGCACCAAGGCCAAGAAAGAGCTGCTGGCCAAGAAAACATTGCCCCTCGGCGCGCTGGGTTCAGGGTCAGATTACAGCCCCTTTATTCAGCACCTGGGTGTAAACTCTTTCAATATTGGTTTTGGTGGCGAAGACCCCGGCGGTGAGTACCATTCTATCTATGATTCTTACTATGATTACAAAACCTTTAAAGACCCCACATTTGAGTATGGCGTAGCGCTGGCGAAGGTAGCCGGTCGTACGACCCTGCGCATGGCAGATGCTGAACTGCTGCCGTTCGACTTTACCTCGTTGTACAAGACTGTCAATGGTTATGTAGCAGAAGTGACTGCCCTGGCAGATCAATTGCGCGAGACCACCAGCGTAGAAAACCAACTGATAAAGGAGAAAAGGTATTTCTATGCAGCGGATCCAAAAGAAAAGGAAGGTCCACCGGCTATAAAAGACGAAGTGCCCTACCTCAATTTTGCGGCCTTGCAGAATGCCATGACGGATTTCGACAAAGCTACCAGGCATCTTTCTGAAGTAATGACAGCCGGAAAATTAACGCCGGCACAAAAGAACGACATCAACAAAAAATTATACCAGGCAGAACAGCAATTGTTAACTGCCAAAGGACTGCCACGTCGTGGCTGGTACCGCCATACCATCTATGCGCCCGGCTTTTATACCGGTTATGGCGTAAAGACCCTGCCAGGCATCCGCGAAGCGCTGGAAGAACGCAACTGGACCGAAGCACAGGAGCAGGCAGATATTGACGCCGCTGTGATAAAAAACTTTTCCGCCTACCTGGAAGCCATTGCCGGCGCGGGTAAATAATTTTCATCTTTAAACAGAAGTTCCCTGCAGAAGCGCGGGGAACTTTTTTTATGCGCAGGATGGTGCTGCTTTGCTTACAACCCCGCCAATTAAATAGAAAACTGTTCCTTAAAATATCTTACCAACAAAGAATTGGGCTGGCTGTTAAATTAAAGAGCGCAGAAAAAATTTCTTGCTAAATTTACCCTCCCTTATTATTTTTTATGGCGTTTAAATTACATGCACCTTATGCCCCCGCGGGTGATCAGCCCGAGGCCATTCGTCAGCTTACTGAAGGCGTATTGAACGGGGAGAAATACCAGACCCTGCTGGGTGTTACCGGTAGCGGTAAAACCTTTACGGCTGCTAATCTTATCCAGAATGTACAGAAGCCCACGCTGGTGCTTACCCACAATAAAACACTGGTGGCGCAATTGTACGGGGAGTTTAAACAGTTCTTTCCTGAGAATGCGGTAGGGTATTTTGTTTCTTACTATGATTATTACCAGCCCGAGGCCTATATGCCGGTAAGCAATACTTATATAGAGAAGGATTTATCCATTAATGAGGAGCTCGATAAACTGCGCCTGCATGCCACCACGGAATTGCTAAGCGGCCGGCGCGATATTATTGTAGTGGCGTCGGTAAGCTGTATCTATGGTATGGGTAACCCTACTGATTATGAGAATGGCATCATACGCATTCACCGCGGACAAACCATTTCAAGGCAGGGCTTTTTGCATTCACTCGTTAATTCATTGTACAACCGCACGCAAATAGATTTTACCCGCGGCACCTTCAGGGTAAAAGGAGATACCATTGATATCAATCTTCCGTATGTAGACTTTGCCTACCGTGTAAGTTTTTTTGGAGATGATATTGAAGAGATAGAAAGCTTTGATCCAAAGACAGGCAAGCGCATCGCCAGTATGGAAAATGCTGCCATCTTTCCCGCTAATTTATACATAGCGCCGAAAGACAGGATGCAGCAGATTCTTATGGAAATACAGGATGAAATGGCGTCCCAGGTAGAATATTTTAAAAACAGCGGCAAGTTTATAGAAGCGCAGCGCCTGAGTGAACGTGTTAACTATGATCTTGAAATGATACGCGAGCTGGGGTATTGCAACGGCGTAGAAAACTATTCGCGGTTTTTCGACCGGCGCTTTCCCGGCGCAAGGCCCTTCTGCCTGCTGGATTATTTCCCCAGTGATTTTCTCTGCATCATAGACGAAAGCCACCAGACCATACCACAGGTGAGCGGTATGTATGGCGGCGACAGAAGCCGCAAACTGATACTGGTAGATTATGGTTTCCGTTTGCCTTCCGCACTGGACAACCGTCCGCTCAACTTTCATGAGTTTGAAAGCATGCTCAACCAAACCATTTATGTTTCGGCCACGCCGGGAGATTATGAGCTGGAGAAAACCGGTGGTGTGGTAATAGAACAAGTGGTGCGGCCGACAGGTTTGTTGGATCCGCCGATTGAGATCAGGCCTTCCGTAAACCAGATAGATGATTTGCTGGATGCCATTGACCAGCGCATAAAAAAAGGCGATCGCGTACTGGTGACGACCCTAACCAAGCGCATGGCCGAAGAAATGGACAAATACCTGCACCGTATCAATATAAAATCAAAATACATTCATAGCGAGGTAGACACGCTTGAAAGAGTGGAGATATTGCGGCAGCTCCGCCTGGGAGAGATTGATGTGCTGGTGGGGGTAAACCTGCTGAGAGAAGGACTCGACTTGCCCGAAGTATCGCTGGTAGCCATCCTGGATGCAGACAAGGAAGGCTTTCTGCGTAATGAACGCAGCCTTACACAGACGGCCGGTCGCGCGGCAAGGAATGTAGACGGCCTTGTTATATTTTATGCAGATAAGATGACCGAAAGCATGCAGCGCACCATTGATGAAACCACCCGCAGGCGTGAAAAACAGCTGGCCTACAATATTGCAAATGGTATAACGCCCACGACTATACGCAAAAGCAAGGAGCAGGTATTTCAGCAGACTTCGGTACTGGACATTAAAGGCTTCGATCCAAAAAATCCGTATGCCATTGCCGGCGACCAGGACCTGGTAACCGTGGCGGCCGAAGAAGAAACCGTGTACCAGACCATCCCGCAGATTGAAAAGGCCATTGGCCGCATCAAAAAAGAAATGGAAAAAGCGGCCCGTGATCTTGATTTTATGGAAGCCGCCAGGCTGCGTGATGAAATGTTTGGTATGCAGAAACAACTGGTGGAAATGAAAAAATAAACAGGTGATAAAGGATATTCCACCATGTAGATAATAACGGCGGCGGCAGCAGTTGTGCTTTTTTTCGTTCTGCGCTTAGTATTACCTTAGTGCCATTATATTTATACGGCGGATCGCAAGGTTCGCCGCTTCTTTCAATGCAATGCAACCGGCAGCACTACGGCCGGGCAACCTAGACAATATGGAAAAAAAATTATTTCTTCTTGATGCGATGGCACTGATATTCCGCGCCTATTATGCCCTTATCCGCAACCCGCGGGTAACCAGCAAGGGCAGGAATACCAATGCACAGTTTGGCTTTACCAACACACTGATTGAACTGATCAATAACCAGAAGCCCTCGCACATGGCGGTTTGCTTTGATACGCATGCGCCTACAGAGCGGCATACGGATTTTGCCGACTATAAAGCCAACCGGCAGGAAGCGCCCGAAGATCTCATGAACGCCATTCCGGATATACAGCGCATCATCCGTGGTTTCAATATACCCGTGATAGAAGTAGATGGATATGAAGCCGATGATATTATAGGAACGCTGAGTAGAAAGGCAGCCAACGTAGGGTATGATGTATACATGGTTACGCCAGACAAAGACTACGGCCAGCTGGTGACCGATAAAGTAAGAATTTATAAACCCGGGTACCAGGGAGGCGATGTAGAAATAATGGGCCCGCAGGAAATCATTACCAAATGGAATATCAAAAACGTATCGCAGGTGATTGATATCCTCGGCCTCATGGGCGATGCGGTAGACAATATACCCGGTATCGCAGGCGTGGGAGAAAAAACCGCTGCCAAATTACTGGCAGAATATGAAACGCTTGAAAATGTATTGGAGAATGCAGCCAATATAAAAGGCGCCCTTGGCGAAAAAATAAGGAATGGTCGTGAAGCGGCCATCATCAGTAAAAAACTGGCTACCATCATCATGGATGTTCCCTGTGAATTTCATGAAGAAGATTTCAGGATCAAGGAGCCCGATAAAGATGTGCTAAAAGAAGTATTTGCTGAACTGGAATTTAAAGCCATTGGCAAAAGAATTTTTGGTGATGAATTCAATCCCTTAACAGCAACCGCCACTGCCGCGGCCGCCGCACCGGTGGCCGTGCAGACAGACCTGTTTGGAAATATTATTGAAACGCCCATACCCACTAAATTGTCTGCCGCTCCGGAATTGCCGCTGGCCCCGCCGGGTGTAACGGTTGGCGGCCCCGCAGAAAAAAATATTCATAATACAGAACACCAGTATGAAGCGGTGGAAGGAGACGCAGCCATTGCAGGCTTGTTGGCCAAATTGCAGCAGCAGACTGAAATCTGTTTTGATACGGAAACTACCGGTATAGACCCCAATGATGCTGAGATTGTAGGCATGAGCTTTTCTTTTGAGCCGGGTAAAGGTTATTATGTGCCCTGCCCACCAGACCAGGCGGAGGCCAAAAGGATATTGCAGCAGTTTGAGCCTTTATTTAGTAATACGGGCATCACCTGGGTAGGACAAAACCTAAAATTTGACCTGCTGGTACTAAAATGGTATGGGCTGGAACTTAAGGGAAACATCTTTGATACCATGCTGGCGCATTATGTAATTGAGCCGGATGGCAAAAGGAATATGGATATCTTAAGTGCACAATACCTGGGCTATGAACCGGTGCATATTGAAGAGCTGATTGGAAAGAAGGGCAAGGGGCAGGGTAATATGCGCGATGTAGAACTGGAAAAAATAAAGGAGTATGCATCAGAAGATGCGGATATAACACTGCAGCTGAAACATGTTTTTACGCCGCTGTTAAAAGAAAAACAGGTAGAAAAAGTATTTGCACAGGTAGAGAATCCGCTGGTAAAGGTGCTTACGGATATGGAGTTTGAAGGCATCAGGGTAGACGTGGATTTTTTAAATGAGTATTCAAAACAGCTGGACAAGGAAGCAAAACTAGCCGAAGAAAACGTGTATGAGCAAGCCGGCGTGCGGTTTAACCTGGCTTCTCCCAAGCAATTGGGTGAGGTCTTGTTTGATAAACTGCAACTGGACCCCAAAGCCAAAAAAACAAAGACCGGCCAATATGCTACCGGCGAGGATGTGCTCACAAAACTGGCCCACTCCAGCCAGATTGTAGGTGATATTCTTGCGTTTCGTGAACTGACCAAGTTAAAATCTACCTATGTAGACGCACTACCGTTGATGATTAACCGAAAAACCGGCAGGGTGCATACTTCCTATGCGCAGGCGGTAGCGGTAACGGGTCGCTTGTCTAGCAACAACCCCAACCTTCAGAATATCCCGGTGAGAACAGAACGTGGCCGTGAAATCAGGAAAGCATTTATACCGCGTGATAATGACCATGTGCTGGTATCAGCAGACTATTCACAGATTGAACTACGCATTGTGGCAGCCATTAGCGCAGATGAGAATATGTGTGCCGCTTTTAAGTCTGGCAAAGACATCCACACCGCCACGGCTGCCAAGGTGTTTAACGTAGAAGAAAAAGATGTTACCAAGGAAATGCGGTACAAAGCCAAGAGCGTAAACTTTGGCATCATCTACGGACAGGGTGCTTTTGGCCTGGCAGATAACCTGGGCATTGCCCGCAGTGAAGCAAAAGAAATCATTGACAACTATAAAAAACAGTTTCCGAATATCCAGAAGTACATGGATGACACCATCAATTTTGCCAAGGAAACGGGTTATGTGGAAACATTAATGGGACGAAAACGCTGGTTGCGCGATATCAATTCTGCCAACTTTACCGTGCGTGGCTTTGCAGAAAGAAACGCCATTAACTCGCCCATACAGGGCACCGCGGCGGATATGATAAAGCTTGCCATGATAAAAATTCATGCAGCATTCAAAGAAAGAAAATTCAAGTCCAAAATGTTGTTGCAGGTGCATGATGAGTTGATATTTGATGCACACAAGGAAGAGCTGGAGACTATTCAGCCCATTATTATAGAATGTATGCAATCTGCGCTGCTGCTGCCCAACGACGTACCTGCGAATGCTGAAATTGGATCCGGCGAAAACTGGCTGGTGGCACACTAGCTATTGCTTCATCTTTAAAATAGCTTTGTATGGCATATGATCAACAACTTGCCAACAGGGTGCGCGAATGCATCGCTGCTACTACGGATAAGATAGAAGAGAAGAAGATGTTTGGCGGCCTTTGCTTTATGGTAAACGGAAAAATGTGTGTTGGGGTAGAAAGCAAACGCCTCATGCTTCGGCTTGACCCTACGCTCACCGACAGCCTGCTGGAAAAAGAAGGTTGT
>DATJGC010000336.1:0-9631 GCA_035495345.1 Chitinophagaceae bacterium
AGTGGCTGCAAAAATGCCACGCGTTGCGGGGATGCATTTCTCTCCACCACGGCGCATTTAACCCCCTCTATATCTTCAAACTCATGGTTTTTATTGATGGCCATAGGCGCTTGCATTAAATTTTACACACTATTTTATTGGTATACCCCCGTTTTTACATACCCTGGCTAATGCTGAAAATATATTCATACACCTGGCTGGCCAGCCCCAGGGTAAGCACTCCTGCAGAACAAATAATTAATGCCAGCGCAGGATAGCTTTTCACTTTTATGGCGTCAACGGGTGCCTGCGCATGCTTGTCTATAAACACCGTTTTTACGACCAGCAAATAATAATACAAGGAAACGATCATGTTTAAAGCGGCTATCACCACCAGCACATAATTGCCCTTGCCGGCACCTGCCATCAGCAAAAAAAACTTACCAAAAAACCCAGCAGCGGGCGGAATGCCCGCCAGTGAAAAAATGGAAAGCGCCATCACCCATGACAATACCGGATTAGTACCATAGAATCCTTTATAGTCTGCTACCTCCTCCTTGCCGGTATGCGCACTTACAAGGGCCACCACCGTAAAAATGCCGAGGTTCGAAAAAAGATATACCAGTACAAAATAGAGTACGGTAGCCATGCCGGTTTGTGAACTGCCACTGATACCTACCAATATAAAGCCGGCTTGTGTAATAGAAGAAAATGCGAGCAGGCGCTTAATGTTTGTTTGTTTCAAGGCAAACAAATTGCCAATGCACATGGTGGCCACACTCAGCACGCAAATAACAGGGTACCAGCTGGCCGCCAATGGCTGCAGCACCGTATACAACACATTGATGAAGGCAAAGACCGCAGCGCCTTTAGAGACTACAGACAGGTAAGCCGTAACGGCCACCGGAGAACCCTGGTAAACATCGGCCGTCCACAGATGAAAAGGCACTACCGATATTTTAAAGGCAAACCCGGCCATGACCAGCACCAGTGCAAAGAGCTGCAAAGGCGTTGACTGCAATTGTTGCGGCAATTCAGTAAACACAAGCGTACCGGTGGTACCGTAAATGAATGAAATACCAAAGAGGAGTAGTCCTGAAGAGAACGCAGAAGAAATAATAAATTTCATGGCGGCCTCTGCTGATTGCCTTTTCTGCAAATCAAAATTGGCCAGCGCCGCCAGCGGAATGCTGGCCATTTCAAGCGATAAATAAAACATAAGCAGGTTGCCGGCAGATATCATCAGCTGCATGCCTAGCAGGGTAGTCAGCAACAATACATAAAATTCAATTACATGCTGTTGTTGCTTCAGCCAATCGAAGGCCAGCCAAGAAACAATGAGTGTACCGGCGTTAAGGATATTTTTTTCAATAATGATCAGTTTGCTGGTATGAAACATTTCATTAAAAAGTATGCCTTCCTGCTGGTAGATAAAGCCCGTGGCAAAGTTCAATAGCAACAACAGGTTAATAAGACCAAGCACCCGTGGGTTCTCCCATTCTTTACTGCCTACTTTTATAATAAGCAGTAAAAAGATGATAAGCACAAGCGCCAGTTCCTGTTTGGCCAGTAGAAAGAAATCATTCATACAGCGTTGTTCATTTAATGGATATTGCCTTGCTTACCTGTTGCATAATTATATCGGCACCCGGCGCAATTAATTGTTGCAGCCAGAAGGGTATAATTCCAATAGCCAGGATACCTGCCAGTAACAGCACCGCCGCCATCTTCTCATTCCACGCTGCATCGTTTAAGCGCGTGTAAGACGGATCAGTCACAGGACCCAATACCGTCTGTGCTACCGCACGTAATATATAAACCGCAGTTACTACAATGGAAGCGCATGCAAGTATAGTGGCCAGTCGGTACCAGTGGCCGCTGTTTTGCCAGGCACCCATGAAAACCGTCATCTCTGCTACAAAACCGCTGAGCCCGGGCAGCCCCAGCGAACACAGGCCGGCAATTACAAACACCGTAGAAATGAAGGGGGTGATTTTTAGCAGCCCTCCCAACTTATCCAGCATGCGGGTGTGGGTACGCTGGTACAGCATACCAATGGCCGCAAAGAAAAGCGCTGTCATAAGACCGTGAGATATCATTTGCATTACGGCTCCATTGATGGCTGTATTGGTGAGCATACCAATACCCAGCAACACAAAACCGCAGTGACTCACAGATGAATAGGCATTGATGTATTTAAGATCTGTCTGCATCATGGTGGCAAAGGCCCCATAGATGATGGCAATGGTGGCCAGCACTATTATATACGGTGCATAGGCAACGGCTGCATCCGGCATCAGATAGGTGGCCACGCGGATACAGCCATAACCGCCCAGCTTCATGGATATGCCTGCCAGGAACATAGAGGCCGCGGTGGGCGCAGACGAATGGCCATCCGGTACCCAGGTATGAAAGGGAAACAAGGCGGAGAAAATGCCAAACCCTGTAAATACAAAAGGAAAAAAAAGCAGCTGTGCCTGCAGGGGAATCTGCATTTGCGCAATGTCCATCAGGTCGAAACTATGCGGCCCGCGCCCGGTAGCAGCGGTGGCAAAATACAAACCCGCCAAACCAGTAAACACCAGTGCCGAGCCGGCCATTAACATGAGGGCCAGTTTCATGGCGCTGTATTCTTTGTTGCCGCTGCCCCAAATACCAATGAGCAGGAACTTTGGAATAACTGCCAGTTCAAGAAAAAAGAAAAGCATGAACAAATCCAGCGAGATAAAAAAGCCATAAGCGCCTGCGCTTAAAAATAGCAGCAGGAAGAAGAATTCTTTAGGCCTGTAATCTGTATGCCATGATACCAATACGCCGGCAAGTACCACAAAAGAAGTTAAGAGTACCATGGCCACCGCCATACCGTCTACCCCTACATGGTAGTTGATATTGAAAGATGCAAACCACACATAGCCTTCCCGAAAGAGCATTGCATCCTGGTTGCCGGCAGCACGTTCTTTCCAATAGGCCAGCAGCAAGACAATACTCGATAGCCATTGAAGGCTGGCGCCGGTAAGCGCTACGGCCCGTATTTGCTGAAGCGATCGGCAACAAAGCACCGCAAGCGCTGTGAGTACCGGCAGGAGGATGAGTAACGAAAGGCTCATCATAATGATTTGGTTTTACGCTTGAGGGCCAGCCGAAACTTCATTAACAGGCTAGCGCCCGCAAAATTGGACCTGCCTATTTCCATTATTGTTCTAACCATATCCGTTCCTTTAGTATTCAATTAATTTATTCAGCGCTCTGCCACTGCTTCAACTACCGAAATCATTATTTCCAGACAAACAACAACAGCACAGTAAGTATGGCTACCCCACCAAAAAAATACAGCGTATAATTTTGAATCTTACCAGACTGCAGAGCCCGAATGCGCACTGCTATGGCCGATGTTGTATGGGCAAGGCCGTTCATTGCAGCATCCACCACATGCCGGTCTATCCACGCGGCCGGCCGCCCAATGGCATTGAACAATATCTTCTTTGTAACAAAAAGATATATCTCATCAATGTAAAACTTTTTATAAGCAGCTGTATAAAGGCTTCCCATGGCAGCCGATAAGCGGGCCGGCCATTCATTTTGCTTTTTATACAGCATGGCGGCCAGGCCAATGCCCAGCACAGCAAGTGTTACGGGTGGCACTGCCAGCAATAAGTCTATATGCGTTTGCAAGGGGCGACCGTCGGCAGTAACAAACCGGGCAAATGGCGCCCACCCGGCTATTACTGCGCCAATGCTCAGCAGTACCATCGGCAATTTCATCAAGAGCCCTGCTTCCTGATGCCCCTCATGCAATGCGGGCTCCTTTGCCCAGAATATGGAGAAATACAAGCGAAACATATAGAAAGCAGTGAGTGCAGACACCAGTAAGCCTACTGCATACACCAGTCTATTAGCATTAAAAGCAGCGGTAAGTATTTCTTCCTTACTAAAGAAACCCGCCAGTGGTGGTATGCCGGCAATGGCCAGGCAGGCAATAAAAAAAGCAGCATGGGTAAGCGGCATCCTTTTTCTCAACCCGCCCATGGCCTGCAGTTCATTGCTATGCACCAGGTGTATGATAGCGCCGGCCCCAAGAAACAAAAGCGATTTAAAAAATGCATGGGTAAATAAGTGAAACATGCCAGCCGTAAAACCCAACCCTGGTTCCACATTACTGCCGTTCATGGCCAGGGCAAACATCATGTAACCAATCTGAGACATCGTAGAATAAGCCAGCACACGTTTTATATCGGTTTGCGTGCAGGCAATCACCGCGGCAATCAACGCACTGGCGGCACCTATAAAGGCAATAATATCCATCACCATGGCATCCATAGAAAACACCGGGTAAAACCTTGCTACCATGTACACCCCTGCTACCACCATGGTAGCGGCATGTATAAGTGCAGACACTGGTGTAGGTCCTTCCATGGCATCGGGCAACCAGATATGCAAAGGAAATATGGCAGATTTTCCGGCCCCGCCTGCAAACAAAAGCAAGAGCGCCCAACTCAGCGCAGAGATGCCCATAAAGCCCGCACCAGCCATGGCCATGGACCAGGCAGTATTTGCATTGCCCAACCGTTCAATCAATGTTGGAATGTCAAGCGTCTCTGTATAAAAAGCCAACAAGAGAATGCCTATTAAGAACCCGAGGTCTGCAAAACGCGTAACAATAAACGCTTTTTTGGAGGCCGCTACTGCTGCGGGTTTGTCAAAATAAAAGCCAATCAGCAAATAGGAAGAAACGCCCACAAGCTCCCAGAAAATATAGAGCTGAAAAATATTGGTAGATAATACCAGGCCAAGCATTGAAAAGGTAAACAAAGATAAAAATGCATAATAAGCATGCAGCCTCCCTTCGACCTTCATATAGCCCAGGCTTAAGATGTGCACCATCAGCGAGATAAAGCATACCACCACAATCATCATAGCCGCAATAGGATCAATGATGGCACCCATTTGTATAGAAACCCCTTCAGAGAACGGCAACCACTCATACCTGAAAGCAATAACCGCATTGTAAATGCCGGCAGTTTTTCCGCCGTCAAAATAGCTATACGCGCAATAGATGGCCAGCCCCGTTGCCAGCAGCATTGCCAGTGTTGCAATACTACCCGCTGCAGCACTAAGGTACCGGCGGCCAAAGATGCCCAGCAACACAAAGGACACCAGGGGCAGCAACAGTACGGGCATTAAAAGCGAATAACTGGGCATACAAGGTTGATTAAAATTTCATTTCACCGGCATCTTCCGCATCAATAGAATGGTGACTCCTGTACAGGTTAATAATGATGGCAATGGCTACCGCCGCCTCCGCTGCAGCAATGGTAATGACAAAAAGCGTGAAGAAGATGCCATCCAGCTTATCGGGGTACAGGTACTTGTTAAACGCCACAAAATTGATATTCACACTGTTTAGTATCAGCTCCACCGCCATCAGCATGGTAATCATATTGCGGCGTGTAAACAATCCATACATGCCTATAAAAAATAGGGCAGCACTTAGCACCAATATATGGCTCAGCGGAATCATGGTTGTAGGTTTCTTTTTTTGTTGAAGGTTTCCATCCTATTTAGATCATTTTTGTTTTTGTCAGTTACCTGCGATCATGTAGAAGCGCTATTTTCTTTAACAGGCTTTGTCTTCATAGCAATTACAATGCAGCCCACCATGGCGGCCAGCAATAGCATGCTTACTGCCTCAAAGGGCAGCACATACCCGTAATGGGTAGTGCTCAACATCTGTTCTCCAATAACGGATACATCTGTATTCAACGCACTATTACCTGCAGGCAGCCATTCAGTACGATACAGCAATGACGCACAAAAAGCAAACCCTGTAATAACGGCCAGCAGTGAAAACAATTGGCGACTGCGTACCGGCAAGAGCATGTCTGCACCGGATTGTTGGGTTAAAAAAATGGAGAAGATAATAAGCACCACAATGCCGCCGACATACACAATGATCTGTACCGCGGCAATAAACGGCAATTCCATCCAGAAATAAAGTCCGGCAATGCAAAGAAGCGAAAACAGCAGCCAGATAGCGCTGCGAAAAATTTTTCTGCTGGTTACCGCCAATACCGCCCCCACCAGGAGCAATGTGGCAAGACAATAAAAAACAAGCTGGGAAGCAGTCATCAGCGTTAGTGGTTTATATCAATGGTTGTTTGGTTACTCTATTCCCTCCCTGATTTTTGAGCCGGGTGCATTCAATTTCTTCGTCAGCAGGCTTCTGTCAAATACACTGTGCTCAAAATTCTGCGCCATCTTGATGGCATCTGTTGGGCATGCTTCAATACAAAGATTACACATGGTACAAAGCTCCAGGTGATATATAAATGTGTCAAGTGCTTTCTTCTTCTTGCCTTCGGGCGATACCTCAAATTTGGTAATAATTTTTATGGTACCATTTGGGCAGGCCAGCTCGCAGGCAGTGCAACCCGTACAGGCATGCTCATTGTGTTCATCATGTTTCATTATCACCTCGCCCCTGAATCTTTCTGGCAGTTGCAGTGTTGCCCGGTTGTCAGGGTACTGCTGCGTAATGATTTCTTTGTGGTGTGTAAAATAATAGCCCGTAACCTTCATCCCCTTTACCAGGGAGCGCACGGCGTTAAAAACTTCCTTTATATAATTTGTAATAAACATTGTCTTCCTGTTTAGTAAACACACTCTCCTGCTGCCTGTTTTAAAAATGCCAGCCCATGATGGCCACCAGTGTTACCAGCAATAAATTAAACATACTGATGGGCAGCAGGTATTTCCATTCCAGCTGCAGCAACTGGTCTACCCTTAGCCGCGGAAAAGTCCACCTGAACCACATGATTAAAAATATAAGCGCAAACGTTTTTCCAAAAAACCAGAGGGAAGAAGGTATGAAGTCCATTACATGGTTAAAGGCCTGCCAATGGCCAATGTGCAAAGGCATCCAACCGCCAAAAAACAAGGTTGCCCCAATGGCGCAGGCAATAAATATGTTTATATACTCTGCCAAAAAAAACAAGGCAAACCGCATTCCGGAGTATTCTGTATGGAAACCCGCGGTGAGTTCAGATTCCGCTTCTGCCAGGTCAAAGGGTGCGCGGTTAGTTTCAGCTGTAACGGCTATAATAAAAATGATAAAAGAAACTATCACCGGCAAATGGCCCTTAAATATCCACCAGCCATTTTCCTGCGCTGCAATGATATCCGTTACCTGCAAACTGCCGGTTAGTACAATGATAGAAAGGATGGCCATGCCAGCAGACAGTTCATAGCTTACAATCTGTGCACCACTGCGCATGGCGCCCAACAGTGAATATTTATTATTGCTGGCCCAGCCTGCCATCAATATACCAATAACAGAAACAGAAGAAACGGCGGAGATAAAGAGCACCCCGATATTAAGATCCCATAACTGGAAGTTTTTGGCAAATGCAATGGGCGCCAGTAGCAACATGGCGGTGATCATGACTACAAATGGTGCCGCATTAAAAAGAAATCTATCTGCGCCATCGGGAGTAAGGCCTTCCTTCATCATCAGCTTTACGGTATCGGCAAGGCTCTGGAACATGCCCTTTGGTCCCACACGGTTGGGCCCAAGTCTTATCTGCATATAGGCGGCTACTTTTCTTTCCATCAGCACCAGCACCAGCCCCAGCGTGGCAAACAGCGTAATGGCTGCAAGCCCCACCAGCACAAATTCTGACAGTAGCGCCCATGCCGGCGGCAGGCTGTTGTACAACACGCGGTGTATAAAAGAAGTGATATGTTCCAGGCTAAACATCTATTTTTTTGCGTTGCGGGTATTGCTTGTTATTACTGCTTTTCTTTTCATTGAGCGCTTGCTACAAATTCTGATCACCTGTCAATATCGGGTATTACTAAATCCAATGTCCCCATGGTTGCTACCAGGTCGCCCAGTTTTCCGCCCTTTGCCATATGATTCAGCGCAGAAAGATTGGCAAAGCCAGGTGAACGAAATTTGATACGGTAAGGCGTTGTACCGCCTTCACAGATGATGTACACACCAAACTCTCCCCTTGCCGTTTCCACGCGCTGGTAAAACTCTCCCTTGGGTAATTTTAGTACGGCTTTTGTCTTTGCCTGGTAATCACCTTCCGGTATATTGTCTATTAACTGCTCCAGCAATTGCACAGATTCACGCATTTCTCTTAAACGTACCAGGTAACGCGCAAAGGAATCACCTTCGGTTTCAATAATCTCATTAAAAGAAAGCTTATCATAGATTTCATAAGGATAGCGTTTCCTTACATCGCAATACACGCCGCTGCCGCGTGCCGTGGGGCCGGTGCAGCCAAAGGATACTGCATCTTCAGCGGAAAGTATTCCCACCCCCTTCATACGGTTCTGAAAAATAACGTTACCAGTTACCATCTCATCATACTCATCTACCTTGGAGCGGAAGAGTGCTATAAAATTTTTTACCCTTTTTTGGAAATTTGGATGAATATCTGCCATAACGCCACCGGGTACAATGTAATTCATGGTTAACCGTGCACCACAGGTTTCTTCCATGATGTCATTAATATTTTCACGTTCGCGAAAAGCATGAAAAAAGGGTGTAAAGGCGCCGAGGTCCATGGCCATGGCGCCCCACCACAACTCATGAGAGGCTATACGGGTAAGTTCATCTACCAATATGCGTATCGCCTGCGCACGTGGGGGCACTTCAACCTGCAGGCCTTTCTCTACACATAACGCGCATGCATGGTTGTTAATATGAGAAGACAGATAGTCCATCCTGCTGGTTACATAAATAAACTGCCGGTAGGTAAGGCTTTCGCACATTTTTTCTATAGAGCGATGAATGTAGCCCAAATGTGGTTCAACTTTCTGGATGGTTTCTCCCTGCAGGGTCACTACCAGGTGTAACACGCCATGCGTGGCCGGGTGCTGGGGACCGATATTGATCACCAGTTCTCCTGTTTCCTCCGCGGCGGGTGCGGTTGGCGTGGGCGTTGCTGTTAGCGTTTCATTCAAGTTAACGGGCGTTGATGGTTTGGTGAGCGAATCGTTTATAGCTTTATCATATTTACGGGGTCTTCAAAATCTTTGCGCATAGGGTTTTTGCCTTCCCAGCCATCGGGCAAAATAAGCAGGCGAAGGTCCGGATGGTTGATAAACTGTACCCCAAACATCTCGTAGGCCTCGCGTTCATTGAATTCTGCGGTTCGCCATACATCGCATACGGTCTCAATCCTGGGCGTTTCCCTGTCTAGCTTAGACTTAACCACCAGCGTATGACGGTGATGGGTAGACGTAAGATGGTATACCATCTGCAAATGGGTTTTCCAGTCTATGCAGGTAACGCAAAACAAAAAATCAAACAACAGGCTTTCTTTATACCGAAGCTGCAAGGCCAGCGGTTTCCATTCTCCGGGTTCAATGGATAGCTGTAACCACTCACCACTATCGTCTGCAAGGGCGGCGGGCAGCAATTCTGCCATTTCTATTTTTAGCGCTTCCTTCAGCATATTATTCGCTGCCAGCTTTTATTTGTTCGCGTGTTAAGCCCATGGTTATTTTTTTCTGTAATGATAAAAGTGCGTGCAGTAGCGCTTCCGGCCTTGGCGGGCAGCCGGGTATGTATACGTCTACCGGTATAATATGATCAGCACCTTTTACTACAGAATAGGTATTGTAAAAGAAAGGTCCTCCGCTG
>DATJGC010000337.1:0-3734 GCA_035495345.1 Chitinophagaceae bacterium
ACGCCATCAATGGAGGTGAGCACGGTGCCGCGTGTAAGTATAGAATCATTGCGGTTGATGTTCATATATACCACGGCAGAATCATCCCAGAATTTTATTCCTAGCGGAAATTGCGGTAACCTGGCCGAATCAATATAATGCGCATATTGTTTTGAATAACGGACAGAGGTATGGCCGCAATCAATCTTGGCAATCACAAAGCTGAGCAGTTTCCTGAACTGAGGCTCCGTCATCGAATCAGCAATCTGCTGGTAGCCCTCGTTAAAATAATAATTCAGTGAATCTTTTGGCGTGTACCAGTACAGTGAGGGGTGTGCATCTTCCAGTATATCGCGGAACATGCTGTAATCTTCCTGCAATAGGTTCTTTGGATATTCCGTGTTGGGGTTGAAGCTGCTTTTGATACTGCCGCAGCCTGTAATAGCCGCCATACAGCTAAACAAGCTACCCGCCAACCAAATGAGCCGTACCAGCTTTTGTGCAACTAAATTCCTCATATCTGTATTTCCTCCTACAGAGCGACTCAGGCAAACGCGTTCCAGCCCTGTGCAGTAATATCAAACGTATTACCCCCCTTGGTTATTATTTTCTTGCCTTTTTCAGGTTCCGTCATGTAGCCGATAACGCTGATCTGCTCATTCAGGACAAGTTTATCATACTCGCCCTGTGAAAGTGTAAACAGGAGCTCATAATCTTCTCCGCCACTCAGCGCGCAGGCGGTAGGGTCCAGTTCAAATTTATACGCGGCGTTGCGGGTATCATCATGAATAGGAATCTTCTCTTCATACAAGACACAGCCCAGCTGGCTTTGCTTACAAATGTGGAGTATTTCTGAGCTAAGGCCATCGCTTACATCCATCATGGCGGTAGGCATAATGTCATTGGTTGCCAGAAACTCAATAATATCTTTTCTTGCTTCCGGCTTCAGCAGCCTGCCCACCACGTATTGCTGGTTTTCAAGGTCTGGCTGCACCTGCGGACTTTCCAAAAAGATTTTCTTTTCACGTTCCAGCAGGGTAAGGCCAAGAAAGGCGGCGCCAAGATCGCCACTGACGCAAAGCAGGTCTCCTTTGCGGGCGGTACTGCGTTTCACAAATTTATCAGGCGTTACCTCGCCAATGGCAGTAACAGAAATAATAAATCCTTTTTGCGATGAGGAGGTATCGCCACCTACCAGGTCTACGCCATATTTTTCGCAGGCAGCGTACACGCCCTCATAAAAATCTTCCAGCGCCTCCAGGCTAAAACGGTTACTGAAGGCAATGCTCAGCGTAATCTGTGTGGGCGTAGCATTCATGGCATATATATCACTGAGGTTTACCACCACACTCTTATAGCCAAGATGTTTGAGGGGCGTATACATCAGGTCAAAATGCAGGCCTTCTACCAGCAGGTCTGTGCTTACCACCACTTGTTTACCCAGCGGGTCAATTACTGCCGCGTCATCACCTACCCCCAGTACGGAAGAGGCGTTTTGCAGTTCAATATTCTTGGTAAGGTGGTCTATTAAACCAAACTCGCCGAGGGCAGCTATCTCTGTTCTTTCTTCGCTCATGGTTGTTATTCGTTATCGGTAAAACCGGGTTAATCGTATGCTTCTCCGTTTACGCATTTCAGCAGGGCATCATGAATCTTTCCGTTGCTGGCAATGATATGCGGCTGGTAAGGTGAGTAGCGGTTGCCTTTGAAATCTGTGACCTTACCACCAGCCTCTTCCACAATTAAAAAACCTGCGGCACTGTCCCAGGCCTGCAATTTATGCTCGTAAAAACCGTCAAAGCGTCCTGCGGCTACCCAGCAGAGATCAATAGCGGCAGAACCAAGTCGCCTTACTGGTATTCCCTTGCGGATAAGCGTAGAGAATACATCCAGCGGGCCATTAGGTGTGTTAAGATAGGTATACGGAAAGCCGGTAACCAGGCAGGCCTTGTTAAGGTCAGGCTGCTGGTTTACCTGTATCATTTTATCATTGAGCGATGCACCAAAGCCGCGCTGCGCAAAGAAAAACTCATTCATAAACGGGTTGTACACCGCGCCCATCACCATTTCACCCGCATGCTCTACGCCAATGCTTACGCAACAGATGGGAATGCCATTGGCAAAATTGATAGTGCCGTCAATAGGGTCAATGATCCATTTGTAGTCACTGTCCATTTTTATTTCGCCGGCCTCTTCACTCAGCAGGAAGTGATCCGGAAAATCGGCTTTGATGGTTTCAAAAATAATTTTCTCGGCAGCAAGGTCGGCTTCGGTCACCGGGTTATTGATACCTTCTTTATTGCTGATGGTAAAAGAACCATTGAAATAATGGCGTAGTACACCGGCGCCTGCTTCGGCAGCGCGTATAAGCGTGTTTTTTAACATGGCGCAAAGATACCCCGGCTCATTTATGGCCTGGTTTATTATAACATTTTATTTTTTTGCCTTGTAGTTTTTACCTGGTGGCTGCAAGAAAGCCTTTTATCTTACATCATCAGGGCTGGTTGCGCTGATAGCTGAAACCCCGGCTCTGCAAAAAATCTTTTATTTTAGTGGCTGATAAAAAGAAAATCCAGCAGGTTGTTATCTATTATTATCGTCAGTTTCAATGTAAAATATTTTCTTGAGCAGTGTTTGTATTCGGTGCAGAAAGCAATACCGGGTATGGAGGCCGAAGTAATCGTTATTGATAACAACTCTACAGATGGCAGTGTTGAGTACCTGCAGCCCGTTTTTCCCTGGATAAAATTTGTGGCCAATCAAGAAAACCTGGGTTACGCCAAAGCCAATAACCAGGGCTGGCAAATGGCCCAAGGCCAGTACCTGCTTTTTCTCAACCCTGATACCATTCTGGGCGAGGATTGTCTGCGGCAGTCTTTGCAGGTGCTGGAGCAGCAGGCGGGTATTGGTGCAGTAGGTGTAAGAATGATTGATGGCAGCGGCCGTTTTCTGCCGGAATCAAAAAGAGGTTTCCCTTCGCCCCGCGCTTCGTTCTTTAAATTGTCTGGCCTCATCAATGTTTTTCCGCGTTCAAGAGTAATTGCCCAATATTATCTTGGCCAGTTGCCTGAAAAAGCAAATAATGAGATTGATGTGCTCACTGGCGCGTTTATGATGGTAAAACAGGCGGTGCTGCAGAAAACAGGGGGTTTTGATGAACGCTTTTTCATGTATGGTGAAGATATTGACCTTAGTTACCGCATAAAACTGGCTGGTTTTAAAAACTACTACCTCGCTACGGCCAGCATGATTCACTTTAAGGGAGAGAGTACAAAAAAAGACATGGCCTATACCAAGCGCTTTTATACGGCCATGCGCATCTTTGTTGATAAGCATTATGAAAAAGAGTCGAGGCTGTTTTCATTCATGGTACAAATGGCCATTGGGGTAAGAGGGGTATTGTCTTTTACTGGTCGTACCGTGCTGCAGCAGCAATTGCCGCAAGACGCTTACCGCGTTATCCAGACCATTGTAGTGGGTGGGCATGCTGAAACCCGCAAGGCGGTACTGGCACTGAAAGTAAATCCTGTAAAAAGAAACATCATCATAGTAACCGGGCTGCGGGAAATACAATCTGTTATGCAGGTGCAAAAAACCAGGGAAATCATCTTTTGCGCGGGCAGCATTGGTTATAAAGAGATATTCAATTGTATGGAAGCAATGGCGGGTGAGGTAGACTTTAAAATATTTGCGGCGGAGAGCAACAGTATTGTGGGCAGCATGTCTAAAAACAATACGGGAGAAACGGTGGTGTG
>DATJGC010000338.1:0-13411 GCA_035495345.1 Chitinophagaceae bacterium
ATGACAGCTGATGGGTTCAAACTGGCCGCTGATGCCATCGTTTTCTGTTTTGTAATCGCCACTCACCACCCACACTTCGCCCTTGTATTCTACCCTTACCTGGGAAGAGCCAATGATATGGCCTGCAGGAAAGAGTGTTACGGTAACGCCATTGATAAACACCGGCTCATTCCATTCAACACTTTGAGAGTTGTTATCGCCGAGGCGCAGTTGCAGGATGGGTTTTGTATAATGATGACAGAGATATGAAGCTGATCCGCCCCGCGCATGATCGCTGTGCGCATGGGTAATGACAGCCTTGTCTACCGCCTGCCAGGGGTCTATATAAAATTGCCCCTGTGCGCAGTAAAGGCCTTTATCTGTAAAATCAATAAGCGGCATTGCTGGTTGATAAGTTTAGGATTGGTAAAAGACAATTGTAATGCCAGCAACAGGCAATGGTGGCTTGTATGGGAATGATCAGTAGAGACGAAGCCTAATATACCTGCTTAATAACGCCGTCTGCCTTCTTTACAAAATAAAGCTTCTTGTTTTCAAAATGGTCTAGAGACAGGGTTTGTTTGTCAAGCACGGGCTGAATATCCCAGTCGGTAAAGACTTTGTATTTTTTTTCACCAATGCTGGTATTCAGGTTGCTGCCTTTTTCTGCCAGCAATTTGCCAAAGCGGTACATGCATTCATACCCGCGGAATACCATATCACTGGGGCGTGAGTACAATTCAGTTTTAAAATAGTTGGTGATGGCGAGGCTGGTCTTGTCTGTTTTAGGATTGTAGAAAGGCGTTGTGTAAATGATATTGAGGCCTTTGTATTCTTTGCGACTGAAATCTGTAATAGCATCCCAGGTAGGCATACCAATTAATAGTGTGGGGTAGCTATCAACGGTAGTAGCCAGTTGCTGCGCGATGCTTTTCCCAAATGCTTCATCCATGCTGCCTGCAATGCAAATCATCAGGCGGGTACTATCCAGGTATTGTTGCAGGGAAACGGGTTTGGTTTCATCGAGCAAAACATATTTCATTTTTAGTTTTACACCCGCGGTATTTCTTTCCGCTTCAGTAAAATAATTCTGCAAACGATCTTCCATATTACCTTTTTTACGGAAGATGATAACCGGCGAAGTGCCATAATTTTTCTGAAGAAAACGGTAGATGCCTTCACAATGCGTCTGCAGGGTAGCATTGAGAATAACCAGCGATGGATTACCGTTGATACCTGCATCATTGGGCAGGTTGGCATTGATAAACGGAATGTTTTTCTTTAGTGCTTCGGCTGCCAGCAGTTTTGCTTCTGCGGGGGTAACATGCCCAATGATAAGGCCGGCCTGCGCCATAGCGGGTGATGCCAGTTGTTGCTGTAAATTTTGTGCGGTAGCACGGGTATCAAAAATCTCAATATTTAAGGGAATGTGTTCGGTGGCCAGTGAATCAGCGGCCAGTTTAATGCCTTCATAAAATTCAAGTCCGGGGTTAATGAACTTGGGAAAGTTTTTATCATACCTGTATTCGCCGGAGGCATCAAAAGCAGAATCAAGGTACAGGGGCGCAAATACCGCTACGGTATAACGCTTCTGGCCACTGTCTGCCTGCGCAAAAGAGTTATTGCTGCTGAAGAAAAATAGCATGGAGAGTACAAGGCATGGCAATAACGTTCTTTTCATTCTTGATGATATTGTTGTTGGTGTATGGCAATAACTATTCCCATTCTATGGTAGCGGGTGGCTTGCTGCTGATATCATATACAACGCGGTTAATACCCTTTACATTGTTAATGATATCGTTGGATATAAAGGCAAGAAACTCATAAGGCAAATGTGCCCAGTCTGCCGTCATACCATCTACAGATGTTACTGCCCTTAGCGCCACGGTAAACTCATAGGTTCTTTCATCACCCATTACGCCTACGCTTTTAACCGGTAATAAGATGGTGCCAGCCTGCCAAACAGTTGCATACAAATTGTTATCTTTTAAGCCGCAGATATAGCGATCGTCTGCTTCCTGCAGCAGTGCCACTCTTTCTGCGGTAACCTCGCCCAGTATGCGGATAGCAAGCCCCGGACCCGGAAAGGGATGCCGGTCGATCATTTCAGCGGGTACACCCAATTCTCTGCCCACGCGTCTTACTTCATCTTTAAACAAGGCGCGCAGTGGCTCTACCAGTTCAAGGTGAAGATGCGCCGGCAAACCGCCCACATTGTGGTGAGATTTAATGGTAACGGAGGGGCCGTGTACCGATACACTTTCAATAACATCAGGATAGATAGTACCCTGGCCCAGCAAACCAACGCCGGGTATCTTCTTGGCTTCTTCCTGGAAGATATCTATGAACAGGCTGCCAATGACTTTTCTTTTTGCTTCGGGGTCTGTTTTGCCTGCAAGGCCGTCATAGAACCGCTGCTTGGCATCTATACCCGTTACGTTGAGTCCTAATTGCGCGTAGGTAGCCAGCACGGTTTCAAATTCATTTTTGCGCAGTACACCGTTGTCTACAAATATGCCGTGGAGGCGGTCGCCAATGGCTTTATGTATCAGCGTAGCGGCTACGGTAGAATCTACGCCTCCGCTCAAGGCCATGACCACTTTGCGATCGCCAATCTGTTGTTTAAGCGAGGCTACGGTGTCTGTGATAAAGTGGGCGGCCGTCCAGTCCTGCTGGCAACCGCAGACATTCACTAGGAAGTTGCGGATGATTTTTTTTCCTTCAGTGGTATGGTATACTTCCGGGTGAAACTGCACGCAGTATAACGGAAAAGGAGCTACGCTTTTTTTAAAGGCAGCATAAGGAATGGTTTCGGTAGTGGCCAGCACATCAAACCCTGCGGGTAGTTCCAGTACAGAATCTGCATGGCTCATCCAAACCTGTGAGGGCGAAGCCACAGCATCCAGCAGGGTGTCTTTGGCGGTTACCTGCATAGTGGCGCGACCGTATTCGCGCTTATTACTTTTGGCCACGGCGCCGCCATATTGTTTGGCCGTTAGTTGCGCACCATAGCAAACGCCCAGCACAGGCCATTTGCTGTTCATTGCTTCAATGGCTACTTCCGGCGCCTGGTCATCATTTACACTAAAGGGAGAGCCGGAAAGAATAATACCTTTTATGGAATCATCTGCGGTCACTGGTTTCTGAAAAGGGATAATCTCGCAGTAAACGTTTGCCTCGCGTACGGCGCGGGCAATGAGTTGGGTATACTGGCTGCCGAAGTCGAGGATCAGTATTTTTTCCGTCATGATGGCGCGAAGGTAAGAAACGGCGGGGAGTTTACCGGAAGGCAGGCCCGCTGTACACAAAACCCTCCCAGCATGGCTAGCATGGTATCCGCCTTGTTGATTACCAGGTGCTAACGGCGGCTGGGTTATCCACAACTGGCCTGTATACGCAGTGGCTCAAAATGTTGATGCGTTTTTTGCTAGAGGAGAGCTGTAACCTGCAGTAAGTCAGCAGCGTCTAAAATGGAATAGAATGCATTTTTTCAATTGCAGCAAATACGTAATCTTTACTTTATTAAAACCAACCAACATGAAAAAGCTGTACTTCCTTCTTTTTATAGCGTTTATTACCACCAGTTCCTGCCGTTATATGTGGGGAAAGCGGGTGCGGGGAAATGGTAATATCAGTACGTCGGAGCGTAGTGTGAGCGCGTTTAAAAATGTAGAAGTATCAGGTGCCATTGATCTGTATGTTGCGCAGGGAGAAACAAAGCCAGTTAGAATAGAAACCGATGCCAACCTGCTGCCCTATATTGAAGTACAGCAGGACGGGGAGCGGATAGAAATTAAACCGCGTGAAGGTGTAAACCTGCGGCCAACCGGCAAGATAAAAGTGTATGTTACCTCTCCTAATTATCACCAGATAGAAGTGTCTGGCGCCAGTAATATTACCGGCCAAACCAAGATTGTAAACAAAGAAGACCTGCGGATGGGCGTGAGTGGCGCGGGTGATATTGCCATGGAAGTGGATGCGCCGTCCGTTGCCGCAGAGGTATCCGGTGCCGGTACCGTAAACCTGAAAGGCCAGACCAGGACTTTTGATCTTACCCTTACCGGTGCGGCAAAAGCCCATTGCTATGATTTGCTGGCTGAAAATACCAAGGTGGAAATCTCCGGTGCGGGCAGTGCAGATGTGTATGCCAGTGTTAAGATGGATGCCGATCTGAGCGGCGCAGGCAGCGTACGCTACAAAGGTGGCGCTACCAGCGGGTCTCAGCAGGTTAGTGGTGCGGGCAGCATTAAGAAGGTAGATTGATGCCAGGGAGCAAATGGCGATTTGTTGCTTGCTATTTTTATGGGGCAGTTATTTTTACACCGTGCCCAATAGCGTTTCACCAAGTTCTTTTTTCTTAAAATACCCCTGTTATGAATAAATATACAGCCCTTCTTTTTTGTGCGTTGAGTGTTTTATCTGCCTGCCGGTATGGCCATGGCAAACATGTTTCAGGTAATGGCCATAAGAGCAGCGAAACGCGCAATATCAGCGGCTTTACCGGGGTAGAAACACATGGCGATATCAATATCATTGCCACCGTGGGCAACTACAGTGTAAAAGTAGAAGCCGAACAAAACCTGCTTTCTTACATAGAAACCGTGGTAGAGGATGGCAGGCTGAAAGTGCGCATCAAAGACGGTATTGCCCTGTATGATTTTGACGGGGCCACTGTATATGTTGCGGCGCCTATGCTCAATGCTTTTGAAACGCATGGCAGTGGTAATATCAACGGAGAGCAAACCTTTACTGCAAAAGATAAAATAAATGTGGGGGTATACGGCAGCGGAGATGTAGTGCTGGCGCTCGACTGCCCCGAAGTAATTGCAGAAACACATGGTAGCGGTAATATTAAACTCAGCGGACAAACAAAAGACGTTAACAGCTCCATCAGCGGCAGTGGAGATATAAAGGCGGCCAACCTTAAGGCAGAAAATGTAAAGGCCACTGTACATGGCAGCGGTAATACAGAAGTCTTTGCCAGTGAAACATTAAATGTTGAAGTGTTTGGCAGCGGTGATGTGCATTACCAGGGAGAACCAAAGATCAGCAGCGTTGTGCACGGCAGCGGCGCAGTTTCCAAAATGAACTAAGCCTGTACCGGTTAGTACGTCTATAACTGCACATATTTTACGGTAATCCACACATCGCGGTTACGGCCTTTATCATCTGTACATGAAATTTTTACCGGGCCTTCATCCGGTACAAAAAAGGGTTTCTCCGCTTTATTGCAAGCCTTATAAAATTTGTTGTTGATATACCAGTAGAGTTTGCTGGCATCCGGTGCCGCCCTGCAGGAGAGTTGTATAGGCTGCGGGTGGCTTTTGCTGATGAGGTATTCCGTTCCGTTGGCGGGCGAGGTAATGGCCGGCCCTGCTTCTGTAAAGATCTTCTCACAGGCAGGGTTGTGCGGTGGCACCTGCGCATAGGCTACACCGTTATCCTGCATCCAGGCCTGCATATCTGCGGCAATCATTTTATACCATTTCTTTTTATAACCAGTGGCAGGGGCACAGGCCGGGCAAAAGGAAATTTTCTCATTGGGGCTTACCATCAGTTCGCGGGTATTATCACATTGCTTTGCAGAAGACAAGAGTGGAATAAAATAATCCGTTACCAGGTCTGTGCAAAACACATTGGGCAGCAAACCTGTTTCTGCACAAACCTGCCTGAACCCGCAATCTGCCGGCTGGGTAAACCAGTCTTCATCGCTGTCGTAATCAATGGTATTGAATATCTTGAAAAGCAGGGGCGTGGCAATATTGGCACCGCTGAGTTCAGGAATACCCTGGCCGGAGAAATTGCCCGTCCACACACTAATGGTGTAATGCTTATTATAGCCAATGCTCCAGGCATCTCGCCTGCCGTAAGAAGTACCGGTTTTCCAGGCAATCTTTGGCATGTGTTCCGTGCTTTGCCAGTTGAGCGGGAAGTCTGGCCGGTTTACTTTTGACAGCGTTTCATTGATCATAAAATTGGCTGCCGGTGAAAGAACCCCCCATTTTTTACGCACTGTATCTTCCAGGTGGTAGACCGGGGGCGTGTAAACGCCATCGCTGGCAAAACTGCTGTACAAGCCGGTCAGTTCTTCTAATGAAGCCCCGCAACCACCGAGGATGAGCGAGAGGCCCAGCTTCTGCCGGTCTTTTTTTATCTGCTGAAACTGGCAGCTGGCCAGTGTTTCCACCAGTTTGTCTTTGCCCAGCATACGCAGGCTGGTAACCGCAGGTATATTTAAAGAATGTTCAAGCGCATACTCCATGGTTACATTGCCGTTGAATTTCTTGTCATAGTTTTCGGGTGCATAGCCCTGGTAGTTAACGGCCACATCTGCAATAACGGTTTTAGGGGTCAGTAATCCCTGGTCTATACAAAGCCCATACAATAACGGCTTTAGCGTACTGCCCGGCTGGCGTATGGCGGCGGCACCGTTTACCTGTCCGCCATCGGTAGTATCATAAAAGTTGGCAGAGCCAATATAGGCCAGCACCTGTTTTGTCTGGTTATTCATTACCACTACCGCCGCATTGCGTATATTCTTAAGCGATAGGCTGCGCGCATAATCCGCTACCAGATTCTCCACGGTGAGTTGTGTATGCAGGTCTACGGTGCTGTGGATAATATCGCCACCGCGTTTTTTTAAAAGCAGTGCCAGGTGCGGAATATAAGCAGGCACCTGTCCGCGCCTTGCGGTAAGCGGTTCTTCCAATGCATCCTTTATTTCTTTCTCTGTAAATACTTTTTCTGCAGCAAACTTTCTTAGCCAGCGGTTTCGTTCTTTTATAATCAGGTCGTTGTTTTTGCCGATGACAAGGCTGGAAGGGCGGTTGGGTATAATTGACAAGGCTGTAATTTCTGCCAGTGAAAGATGGTCCGGGTTTTTGCCGAAATATAATATCGAAGCTGCTTTTACGCCCTGCAGGTTACCGCCATAGGGCACCAGGTTTAAATAGAGCTGTAGTATTTCATCTTTAGAATACTTGTATTCCAGTTGCAGCGCGCGAAACATTTCTATGCATTTGCTGAGGTAGGTACGCGGCCTTGGTTCCATGGCCCTGGCTACCTGCATGGTAATGGTAGACGCACCGGAACTCCGTTTCATGTGCAGCAGGTTGACGGTAAAAGCGCGTACCATGGCAATGGCATTGATGCCCGGGTGCTGGTAAAAATATTTGTCTTCTTTTGCAATAATGGTTTTGCGCAGCAGCGGGGAAATTTCATTCAGCGCAGTTTTCATGCGCCATTGCTGGTCGGCCGTCAGGAAAGCGTGCAGTACCTCGCCCTTGTTATCAGTAATAATGGTAGAATAAGCAATGGTATCGCGCAGCGGAAATAAAAAATTAAGCAGGAAGAATAATGCCGTTACAATGGCAAGACCCATCAGCCATTTTTTTAGTTGCTGCAAAACCACTGCGCCTGTTAGCTTCATTTTATACAATAACGGGTATTAACAAATACTTATGCTGCGCAATTTGTAAATAGCTCTTCTATATAATTATCTTTCCTCCGTAATACTTCTTCATGGTACCGCAAGGTCATCCTCCGTAAGTTGCTTCTTTGCTGCAGGTAATCTTTGTCCAAATAAAGAAACAAAACCTGTTTTTCATTATCATTTTTGTATTTTAACATTGGTTTTAAAAAACACCTAACCAAAGCTCCTATGCGTATTGCAAAATTCTCTTTAATTCCGGTATGCATCGGGATTATTTTTTTATATGCCTGTAACAGACAGGCTGTAGCCCTGGATTATACCAATGCAAAAGAAGAAGTGCCGCAACTGGGCAATCTTGTTTTCAGGTTTAGTAAACCACTGGTAGCAGATTCATTGCTGAACCAGTGGGATTCTACGGATTATATTTCTTTTGAACCGCGGATACCCGGCCGCTTCAGGTGGGAGCATACAGATGAACTGGTATTTTCACCCGCGCGGCCACTCTCGCCCGCCACTACCTATAAGGCCAGTATTAATAAGGAATTGCTCAGGTATTCTGCCTTTGATAAGGTAGAAAAAGCCGATGAACTTCATTTTAGCACGCCGGACCTTCAACTGGAAAATACCAATATCACCTGGGTATTGCAGGATGTAAACGGAAAGCTGGCCGTGCCACAGGCAGATCTTTATTTTAATTACCCGGTAGAACCTGCGGTGTTAAAAGATAAACTGGTGGTAACGGTAGACGGCAAGACGGCAAATTACAGTGTGCAAACCGTGTCGGGTGATAATAAGATATCCATCCGGCTGCCGGGCATTGCCGCAGAAGACCGTGACCTCGATGTAAAGATTTCGCTTGATAAAGGCCTGTTGCCCCAGGGCGGCAGCAACCCTACCAAAAGCAAGGCAGAAACCAGCGCCATCATTCCTTCTCCGTTTACGCTAACGATTAATGATGCCAACGCAGAGCACGACGGCACCACCGGCACCATTACCGTGCGTACCAGTCAGCAGCTTACCACCCAGAACCTCGCTTCCTTTGTGCGCTTTGAGCCTGCGGTAATATTTACCACCGCGGTTACAGATGATGGTTTTACCATCAGCAGCGATGCCTTTGATGCATCAAAAAGCTACGTGCTCACGCTGGTTAAGGGCATACGCGGTACAGTGGGGGGCGTTTTAAAAGAAGATTACAAAAACAATTTTGCCTTTGGAAAGCTGGAGCCGGCGGTTTCTTTTGTAAACCGGCAGGCCGTATACCTGGCCGGGCAGGGCAATAAAAACATAGAAGTAAAGCTGGTAAATGTTGCCAAGGTGAAAGTGATCATTTCAAAGATTTATGAAAGCAACCTGCTGGCTGCACAGCGCAATGGCTACTATCCCAAAGAAAGCAGTGGAGAAGGAGAAGAATACTACGAAAACGAAAGCGATGCAGTAGCCGGCGATATTATCTATGAAAAAGAAGTTGATACAAAGACGCTGCCTAAGAGCGGATCTGCCAGGTTGTTCAATTTTAATTTTGAAGACAAACTGCCAGACTTTAAAGGCATCTACCACATAAAAATAAAGTCTACTGAAGATTACTGGGTAAGCGACAGCCGGTTTATCTCGCTTTCAGATTTTGGATTGATTGCCAAAGAAGGGAGCGACAAAATAGTGGTCTTCGTAAATTCATTAAAAACAGCTGCGCCGGTGAACGGCGTTAACGTGCTGGCCTATGGCGGCAATAACCAGTTGCTGGGCAGCGGTTCTACCAATGCAGAAGGTGTTGCTGAAATACAATACAGTAAACCTGCGTTTGCAGGCTTCAGGCCGGCAATGATCATTGCAAAAAGCGCTACTGATTTTAATTACCTGCCTTTTAACAGTACCCGTGTAAACATGAGCAGGTTTGAAGTGGGCGGCAAGCACATCAACAGCACCGGGCTCGATGCCTTTATTTACGCAGAGCGCGATATCTACCGCCCCGGAGAGAAAGTGAACTTTTCTGTGCTGCTGCGAGACAGGCAGTGGAAGTCTCCGGGTGAATTGCCTGTTAAATTAAAATTCCTGTTGCCCAATGGAAAAGAGTTAAAAAGCTTTCGCAAGAATCTGAATGAACAGGGCTCGCTGGAGGGCAGTGTGGATATAGCAGCATCGGCCATTACGGGCAGCTACTCACTGGAGGTGTACAATGGCAATGATGTACTGCTGGGCAGCCAGAACTTCATGATAGAAGAATTTGTACCAGACCGTATAAAGGTGAGTGCAAAACTTAACAAGGAAAGCCTGGTTACCGGCGAAACCGCCGCGCTGAACATCAATGCGCTCAACTTCTTTGGTCCGCCTGCTGCCAACCGTAATTACGAGTGCGAGATACAGGTAAAGCAGGTAAGTTTCCATCCGGCTAAATACCCGAACTATAATTTTTCAATTGATAATCCCGGTGTTGCTTTTGATAAAACAGTGCGCGAGGGCAAGACAGATGAAAACGGCAATGCAACAGAAAGTTTTGTAGCAAAGACAGAATATAAGAATGCCGGCGTTTTGCAGGCTAATTTTTATGCAACCGTATTTGATGAAACCGGAAGACCGGTAAGCAGACGCGCCTCGGCAGACATTTATACCCAACCGGTATTTTTTGGTATTGGAGAAGATGGCTGGTGGTATTACCCGCTGAACAAGGCCATTAAATTTCCGTTGCTGGCGCTTAACAAGACAGAACAACTGGTGGGCGCACAGGCAAGGGCAGAAGTGATTAAACATGAGTACCGCACCGTGCTCACAAAAAATGGTGAGTACTTCAGGTATGAATCTCAGAAAGAAGACAAGCTGGTGGCCAGCAATGATATTACGGTAACCGGGGAAAATACCAGTTATACTTTTATCCCGCGAAGCGCCGGCAATTATGAACTGCGCATCTATATTCCCGGCGCCAGCAGTTATGTAAAAAAAGATTTTTACAGCTACGGCGGCTGGGGCAATGACAATAATTCTTTTGAAGTAAGCACGGAAGGCAATATTGATATTGATGTAGACAAACAGGCTTACAACGCTGGTGATAATGCCACCATCTTATTTAAAACGCCGTTTAGCGGAAAAATGCTGGTAACCCTTGAAACCGATAAGGTGCTTTCTTACCAGTTCCTGAATGTAGACGGTCGCCAGGCTTCCATGAATATTAAATTAACGGGTGAGCACCTGCCCAATGTATACATAACTGCCACGCTGATTAAACCGCATGATGTAAGCGATATTCCGCTTACCGTAGCCCATGGGTATAGGAATATAATGGTAGAAGAAAAAGACAGGAAGATGAATGTACAGGTGATAGCACCCGCCACCGTACGTTCACGCACGCACCAAAAGGTAACGGTGAAGGCGGCGGCCAACAGTTATGTTACCCTTGCCGCGGTAGACAATGGTGTGTTACAGGTAAGCAACTTCCAGGACCCGGATCCCTATCATTATTTTTATGGCAAGCGCTCATTGGATGTTACGGGCTATGATATGTATCCACTGCTCTTTCCTGAAATACGTGCAAGAATGAGCAGTACCGGTGGAGATGGAGATCTTGAAACCAGTAAGCGCAGCAACCCCATGCCCAACAAACGCGTTAAGATTGTAAGCTACTGGAGCGGCATTGTAAAAGCAGATGGCAGCGGTGAAGCTAAATTTGAGTTTGATATACCCGCCTTCAGCGGTGAAATAAGGCTGATGGCAGTGGCGTATAAAGACCAGCGTTTTGGCAATGCAACACAGGCCATGAAAGTGGCAGACCCCTTGGTGTTAAGCACCGCACTGCCCAGGTTTTTAAGTCCCGGTGATACTGTTACCGTACCCGTAACCATTACCAACACAACGGCAAAATCCGGCACTGCGGAAGCAGTAGCCACGGCCACTGCACCCTTGCAGGTAGCCGGTGCCGCTGCACAATCCGTGGTACTAAAGCCTAACAGTGAAGCACAGGCTATTTTTAAGATAGTGGCTTCCCCCGCCATCAGCACGGGTAAGATAAAGATTGCGGTAAAAGGGATGGGAGAGTTGTTTACAGACGAAACCGATATCACGGTAAGGCCGCCCTCCACCCTGCAAAAAATAACTGGTAGCGGCACCATTACCGGCACTGCCACACAAAGAATCACTATTGGCCAAAATGATTTTATACCAGGCAGTGCATCTTATAAGTTGGTAGTAAGCCGTTCACCGGCATTGCAGCTGGCCAACCAGTTTGCCTACCTGGTAGCCTATCCTTATGGTTGTACAGAACAGGTGGTATCTGCAGCGTTTCCGCAATTGTATTACGGAGACCTGGCTGATCTTTTCAACAGCGGCAAAGCAGGAAAGGGATCGGCCAACAGTAATATACAGGAGGCCATTCGCAAAATACAGTTAAGGCAACTCTACAATGGTGGCATCACTTTATGGGACGGAGAAGGAAAGGAGCATTGGTGGACCTCTGCCTATGCTGCGCATTTTCTGTTGGAGGCGCAGAAAGCCGGTTACGCTGTAGACAAAAGCTTACTGCAAACATTGCTGTCTTACTTAAATAACAAACTCCGCACGCGGGAGACCATTGTTTATTATTATAACCAGAAAGAACAGAAAAAGATTGCGCCAAAAGAACTGGCCTACAGTCTTTACGTGCTGGCACTGGCCAACCGCGCCAATGTAAGTGTCATGAACTATTACAAGGCCAACCCGGCTTTACTGGCGCTTGACAGTCGCTATCTTTTGTCTGCCACCTATGCCGTTGCCGGCGATAAAACCCGCTTCCGTGAATTGTTGCCGGGTTCTTTCAGCGGCGAAGTTTCAGTGGCCCAAACCGGCGGAAGTTTTTACAGCGATATCCGCGACGAGTCTATTGCCCTCAATACCCTTATTGATGTAGACCCGGGCAATGCGCAGATACCCGTAATGGCAGGGCATATTGTTGAAAAATTAAAGCAACGCAGCTGGTACAGCACGCAGGAAAGCGCCTTTAGCTTTTTGGCCATGGGTAAACTGGCACGTGCCGCCAATGCGGCTACCGTTACCGCAAAAATATCCGTTAACGGAAAAACAGTGGCTACACTTGGCAGCGCCAACCTGCAACTCAGCAACAAAGAACTTAACAGCAATGTGGTAGACATCAGCACAAGCGGCCAGGGAAGTCTTTATTACTGGTGGCAAAGTGAAGGCATCAGCGCCAATGGCAGTTACCGTGAAGAAGACAGCTACCTGAAGGTGCGCCGTAAGTTTTTTGATCGGTATGGAAGAGTCATCACCGGCAACAGTTTCAAACAAAATGATTTGGTGATTGTGCAGTTAAGCCTGGAATCTGCCTACAGTGGGGCGGTAGAGAACATTGTTCTTACAGATTTGCTGCCTGCAGGTTTTGAAATTGAGAACCCGCGCACCAAAGAATTGCCCGGCATGGAATGGATAAAAGATGCCAGCACGCCCACAGCGCTGGATGTGCGTGACGACCGCATCAACTTCTTTGTTGATCTCTACAGCGCCCGGCAGTATTATTATTACGCAGTGCGCGCCGTTAGCCCGGGCATTTATAAAATGGGCCCGGCCAGCGCAGATGCCATGTACAATGCAGAATACCATTCTTACAATGGGGGTGGTACTATAAAAGTGCTGCAGTAGCAGGTACGCGTGGCGTTGTTTGAAAAAGTATACCCATTACCGTTAGTTAGATTATAAACCGTAGAAAAAAAATGATTATGCTTCAAAAACCTTCAGCAGCTTTTATAGCTGCGTCGTGGATTGCCCTGGGTGCGGGCGCCATTGGCTATCTTATTGGCCTCTGGCGGGCCGATATGCAACTCAATGAAAAGGGTTATTATTTTACTGTATTAATGTTTGGCTTGTTTGCAGTGGTGTCATTGCAGAAAAGCGTGCGCGACCGACTGGAAAAACTACCGGTAACTGACCTGTATTACGCCATTTGCTGGTTTGCCACTATTTTATCCATTGTATTGCTGGTGGTAGGCTTGTGGAATGCCACTATTCTGCCCAGTGAAAAAGGTT
>DATJGC010000339.1:0-3768 GCA_035495345.1 Chitinophagaceae bacterium
ACGTCTAAAAGAACCCAATCACTCATTAAAAACTGTTAAAAAATTTTCTTTACGCGCAGGCTTCACAGAATAAGTTGGGGCATTTGAGCGTTACAGCACTTCCCTTACATTTATTTCAGGTAATTTTGCGCCAAAATTAAATTTCAATGAAGAAACTATTTACAGGATTGGTTGCGCTGTCTGTTTTGACTGCCGCGTCTGCACAAACAAAGACGGTAAAGAAACCCGTGGCAAAAACGGCGGGACCGGTGTTTAAATCACAGAATGATTCACTCAGCTATTCCATTGGCATGAGCCTGGCCAGCTTCTACAAGCAACAGGGTATTACAGATATCAATACGGCCATGCTTAACCGCGCCATCACAGATACCAAGACGGGCAAGACGCTGTTAACCGAAGAACAAATGCAGCGTTGTGTAAATAATTTCCTGCAAAAAAAGCAAATGGAGAAAACAGAAGAATCCCGCAAAGCCAATGCGGGCATTATTGAAAGCAACCATAAAGCCGGCGAAGCCTTTTTAGCGGAGAATAAAACAAAGCCAGGCGTGGTTACCACTGCCAGCGGTCTCCAATACCAGGTCATTAAACAGGGTACCGGTCCTATTCCGCAGGCGTCTGACAAAGTAAAATGCCATTACCATGGTACACTCATAGATGGTACCGTTTTCGATAGCTCTGTAGACCGTGGTGAACCGGTTGATTTTCCGGTGACAGGCGTTATACAGGGTTGGGTGGAAGCGCTGCAACTGATGCCCGTGGGCAGTAAGTGGAAATTGTTTTTACCCGCCAACCTTGCCTATGGCGACAATGCCGCAGGTCCAAAGATTACCCCCGGTTCAACCCTTATATTTGATGTAGAACTGCTGGAAATAGTAAAATAACAAGCAGGCCTGGCTAAGCGCATCTGCAAGAACATACCTTACCATTTAATAAAAAAAATCACCTGCAATTATTTACAGGTGATTTTTTTTGTGCATGCGCAGGCCTGCTGGCCAATGCACTAACGGATATTACCTTTCATTTCTTCAATCTGCTGGCGTGTGCCCAGCACAATCACCTTCATGCCATCCTCAATAATGATATCATCTGGCGGATTGATTACAAATTTGCCATCCTTGCTTTTTATACCGATGCAATTAACGCCGGTGACCTTCCAGCCCATAATCTCCCGGAGTGAAGTGTTCTTGATTTCATCCGGCAATTGAGACCATGGCACAGATTCCATATTGATGCTCTCACCTTCTTCACCGGAGAGGTAGTCGATAAACTCAATCACGTCTGGTTTAGACACCAGGGTGGCCATATGGGTGCCGCCAATGCGGTCTGGCATGATGATACTATCCGCCCCGGCTTTTTTTAATTTGGGAATGGAGTTGTTGCTGGCGGCGCGACTGATAATCTGCAGGCCGGCATTCATGGAACGTGCAGATAAAACAATAAACACATTGTCTGCATCTGTAGGCAGGGCGGAAATTAGGGCCTTGGCGCGTTCAATACCCGCCCTGCGCAGCACATCATCATCAGTGCCATCGCCATGTAAATACAGCAGGTCCGGGTGTTCTTCCATATTTCTCGCCAGCAGTTCTTCATCGCGCTCAATGACCACAAACTGCTCACCATGTACTTTTAATGTATGGGCTGCCTGCCGGCCATTACGCCCGTAGCCACATACAATCACATGCCCATTTAAACCATCAATCTTATTCATGAGCTTCCGGTATTTAAAATATTTATTGATTTCACCGCTGATGATGTACTGTGTAATACGGGTGAGGGCAAACGCAAATGAACCCCAGCTGGTGATCAGCAGCAACACGGTAAACATGCGGCCCGCCTGGCTGAGTGTGTGTACTTCTGTAAAGCCAGCCGTGGTAACCGTAATGGTAGTCATGTAAATAGCTTCCACAAAAGAGAAATGCTCAATCACCATATAGCCGATGATGCCCGCAGAGATAATGCAATGCAGTATAATAAAGGGTTGCAGAAGACGCCACAGCGATCGGTTCACGTGTAATAGTGCTTTCAGTAAATATAAAGAATCAGGCAGAATTACGCCGTTTTAAAACCGTGCCTGGTTGCATCTTACCTATGACCATAGCGCTCTTTTAGCAACTGCATCATAAAAAGATTGATCTCCCACTGGTCTGCAATGGGCTGTGTGGTAAATGGCAGTAGCTGCTGGTAGGGCGGTGCACCATACTCAGGGGTGATGGTAAAATGTTGCACGCCGGCTTTTTTCTTTGCCTCAATAACAGCATCCCAGCATTGCAAATGAAAGGCAAGTGTTGCTGCATTCTCGGGCGAACGCGGATCTATTACCTGCGCACTCTGTGTATGCCCTATTCTTGCATGAATATGATCTGTACGCGCAATGGCGGTGGCTACTGCTTCAGTTTGGTCTTGCAGCAGGGTTTCTGCCACTGCGCACCAATGAGATATATCAAGGGTAATACGCAGGGCGGGCAATTGCTGCAGATAAGTCAGCATAATATGTGCCGCAAAACTGAATTTGCCGCGGTGGGTTTCGTGCAGCACGCGTAT
The DNA here is from genome assembly GCA_035495345.1 of Chitinophagaceae bacterium. GTDB lineage: Bacteria > Bacteroidota > Bacteroidia > Chitinophagales > Chitinophagaceae > JACMLD01. The sequence goes on from DATJGC010000339.1 coordinate 2,542, forward strand.
ACCCGTTGCAGCAGCAATGGCATCCGCATCGGCAATCAGCCTGGCATTTTGTTCGAAAGTATAATAGTCTTTACCTGTTTGTGAATTGATGAACAGCGGTTTTGCCGCCGCCAGCGCTTGCAGCCGTTGTGTAAACTCCGCCTGGTGTTCTGCAAAAGGCTGGGTGACGGTTTGCCAGTGCTGGCCAATCCATGCCAGTGCATATTGCTGCAGGCCAAGCTGCATAGATTGCTGTTCGGGTGCATCATCGGGCAGGCTGCATTCTACCCCATCATAGCCTGCCGCCTTCACCCGTTGCAGGAAACTTTTCCAGCTGGTATGTTCCATGCCCCAGCGGGGGCAGAAAAAACGTATCGTCATAAAAATTGATTGTTTGGCCCGTAGCATCCCCGCCTGCCCGCGGTCAAATATAGCCCGATGCAGCAATTACTGCGTGTGGGCAGAAGCGTTATATTTTTGGTTGGCGCAGCAGGGCAAATAAAAATTCATTAGGTTTGTTATGGGCGGGGCATTACCTGTAGCGGGTACCAATAAAATTAAAAAATATTATGGCGATACCTTGTAATAAAATCATCTTTCTTGACATTGGCGGCGTATTGTTATCCAACGGCTGGGGCCATGAGTCCAGGCAGGCGGCGGCTGCCAGGTTTGGGTTCGATTACAACGAAATGAATTACCTGCATGAATTCATTTTTAACGTGTATGAGATTGGCAAGATTACACTGGATGAATATTTGAACACCACTTTGTTTTACCGGCCCCGGAATTTCAGCAAAGAAACATTTATTGAATTTATGCTGGCACAGTCGGTAGAATTGCCCGGCACCCTGCAATGGCTGATTGAATGGAAGAAACAGCATGCGGGTAAGTTTCGGTTTATCTCTATCAATAACGAGGGCAAGGAACTGAATGATTACCGCATCGCGAAGTTCAGGCTGCACGATTGTTTTGATGCCTTTGTATCTTCCTGCGAGGTAGGCATGCGTAAACCAGACCCGGGTATTTTTAGATTGGCCATGGGTATTGCACAGGCCAGCCCGGAAGAATGTATTTATTTTGACGACCGCCAAATGCTGGTGGATGCCGCCGCCAAGACAGGCATTACCTGCTACCGGCACAAAGGACTTGAATCTACCAGGGAAATACTGGAAGGGCTGTTGTAAGCAAGCTGCCATTTAAATTACAAACCCAACATCTATACAGAGTACATAAAAGAGGAATGCGCCT
>DATJGC010000340.1:0-8533 GCA_035495345.1 Chitinophagaceae bacterium
AGGCGCGGTCTTCATTACCCAAATTCTGCATGGTTTCTTTTATGGCGTTACCATTCCTTTGTTGTGGGCCATGATTGCGGATGTGGCGGATTACAGCGAGTGGAAAAACAAGCGGCGGGCCACGGCCATCATTTTTTCTGCTATGATACTTGGCTTGAAAATAGGATTAAGCCTTGGCGGCGGCCTCGGCGCGTTTATACTCAGCACCTATGGGTACGATGCCAATGCACCGCAGCAAACAGCCCCGGCTGTAAACGGCATACAGATGTCTGTAAGCGTATATCCCGGGCTCATTTTTATAGTGGGCTGCCTGCTGTTGTTTGGCTACGCCATCAACAAGCGTATGGAAGTAACCATTGAAGCGGATCTGAAAGCAAGAAGGGCCTGAGCAGGCTGGCAAAGCAAAAAAAGTCCGCTGTAGAAACAGCGGACGACTTGGGTTAATCTGAGTATATAAAAAGTTCTGCTTACTGCTATTCAAGCTGCCCGGGCGCATTGCTTTCTCTTTGCGGGCCACGCAAAAGGAAGAAGGGCGCTTTCGCGCGAAGGAGCAGCCGGCGGCTGGTATCCTGCGTCGGACCATCATTTATTGGATAAAAACGGGTAAAAAGATCTTGAGATAAAGTGCGTGTGTTCACGGAAGCTATACCAGCCAGGCGTAGAAGCTGGCCAAAAGAGGGCGCTGGTAAAAAAAGGCTGGCAAGTGAATACCGTTGTATCAAACTAGGTTCATTATGCTGTAAACAATCGTTGTTATTGACCCCATCAGCCTGAAAGCTGTTCTTTGCGCACTAGCCTGCTGTCAAAAAGACACCGTGCTGCCGGCTATTAATTTGCCTGGAGACGGTAGTCTGTAAAACGCCGCCGAACAAAAACATTTGGCAGCTGGTGAAATACAGGCCAACAAATCTAAACGCATGCGCGGGCGGGGAGGTCCTCAATCGTTTTAAGTGATGGAACAAATGTTTTATTTTGAAAAAACACGGGCTGATACCCATTTTTGTTGATGGGCGAAACCGTCACAAGCCCCGAAAGCGTGTGAGACGAAATAATTGTGTATTAAACACTTAATCATCCGGTCATACTGGCATGACGGAAATGAGCTTAGCTATGGGCTGGCGGGGCGGGTGCATCCAACAAAAAAGAACCATGCGGGCACTGGCAGCAATGAGCAGGTGCTGGCTGTCTATGGTTGCAGGCGAACCTTGCGCTAAGAAATGCCCGTACTGCATTAATGCGATATTTTTACCAACTTTACTACATGCGCGTGAGAGACTTGTCAGCATCTAAGAACAGCAGCAACCCATTGGTGCTGTACCTGCTGTTGTTATTTACAGGCCCTTTTACGCTGGCCCAACAAGACATCAATTTTACATCGCTCAGTACCAAAAATGGGCTTTCCTCCAATACCGCCAATGCCATTTTAAAAGACCGGTACGGCATCATGTGGTTTGCCACAGAAGATGGGCTTGATAAATTTGACGGCAGCAGCGTAACCGTTTACCGTAATAAGCCTGATGATGCCAATAGCCTGCCGGCAAATGAAGTGCTTTGCCTGCACGAGGATAAAAAAGGCAACCTATGGATTGGCACCAGTGGCGGCTCAGTAAGCATGTACAACCGCCAGCAGGATGCGTTTATCAACTATCGCGCCGGCAACGGGCCCAATATGATTAGCAACAGCGTTATCAGGGCTATCTGTGAAGATTACCTGGGGCGCATCTGGATAGTGAGCTTTAACAGCGTCAGCATACTGGACCCGGTAACAAAAAAGATTAGTAAACTGATGGAACCAAACGGCCAGCCCTTTGCTAAAATCTCTATCTCCATCTGTGAAGACCGGCAGCATTTTATCTGGATTGGCACCTCAGAGGGCTTGTTCCGCTATCAGCCGTCTACCGGTGCATTTAAAAGTTTTCTGCATAACCCGGCCGACAGCAATAGTATCAGCGGCAATGTGATAGCGTGCATTACAGAAGATAAACAGGGGCAACTTTGGGTGGGCACGCAGGGCGGCCTCAGCAGGTTGCAAGCCAATGGGCAAAGCTTCACCAACTATCACCACGCAGAAAAAAATGCGGGCACGCTTACCAATGATGCCATCCACGCCATTGCAGCAGATGAAGACAACAGGCTATGGGTGGGTACGGAGCGCGGACTCAATATCATTGACAGCAAGACCGGCGAGATAAAGCGCATCTACTATGACGCACGCAATGTGCACGGTCTTACCAGTGAGGGCGTGCGCTCTATCTACATAGATAACAAAGGCATTTATTGGCTGGGTACCTCGCGTGGGGGCATAGACAAGTATGATAAAAACCTGAATCTTTTTAACCTTGTATCCAGCAATCCTTTTGATACCCACGGATTAAATGCCCCCGTGGTAAGCTCTTTTGCTGAACAACCCAACGGCCAGCTTTTTGTGGGTACCGAAGGCGGCGGCCTGAGTTCTTTTGACCCGGCCACCAAACAGTTTACACATATCAGCCTTCGCTCAAAAAGAAAAGGCGCAGATAACCGTATCATTATCCGCCACCTGAACCTGGTGCGGCCAGACCAGTTGCTGATTGCCACGCTTTCTGAAGGATTGTTCATCATGAACACCCGCAATTACAGCTACCGGCAAATCTTGCAAGACAAGGGCCCGGGTAGCCTTAACTCAAACGATATTTACTGCGTAAAAAAAGACCACGCCGGTAACTGGTGGCTGGGTACCAATGGCGGCGGTGTAAATATTATGAACCCGCAGGGTGAAGTAATACAGCGCCTGACGCCGAAACCGCAGTACAGCAACGACAGGTTGCTGCCGGTGAATGCATTTATCCGGGATATACTGGAAGACAGCAGCGGAAAATGCTGGCTGGCTACTTATGGCGGCGGCTTGGCGCAATACGATCCGACTACCGGTAAATTCAGCATCTACAATAAACAAAACAGTAAGCTGCCTAACGATAAAGTACAATCGATTTTACAGGACCGCGAAGGAAATATCTGGGCCGGTACGTTTGGTGGTGGACTTTGTATTGTAAACAAACGCAACGGCCAGCTTACCACATTTACGGAGAAAGAAGGTTTGCAAAACAACGCGGTGTACAAACTACTGGAAGATGATGGCGGAAGAATCTGGATAAGTACCAACAAAGGACTCAGTAGTATTGACCCGCTGACAAGGAAGGTGAGCAATTATAATTATTACAACGGCGTACAACGCAATAACTTTTTTCATGGCGCGGGACTGAAGACCGCCGACGGCAGTTTATTCTTTGGCGGACTGGAAGGGTTCAATTATTTTAACCCGGCCTACCTCAAGAAAAATACCAATGTACCCGTGGTGCTGATTACCGATCTGAAAATATCTAACCAGTCTGTAGCACCTGCAAAAGGAGGAGTTATTGAAGAAAACGTGTCTGTGGCCAAAGAGATCAACCTTGGTTTTAAACAAAACTTTGCGCTCAACTTTGTTGCATTAAATTATACAGCGCCCGGGCAGAACCAGTACGCTTATAAGCTGGACAATTTTGATAAAGACTGGAACTATGTGGGCAGCACCAGCATTGCGCACTACACCAATCTTGATCCCGGCGAGTATGTCTTCAGGGTGAAGGCCAGCAACAACGACGGTATCTGGAGCAGCGGCGATACCTCCATAAAAATAATTGTACACCCACCCATCTGGCGCACTGTTTATGCATATGCCATCTATGTATTGCTTGCCCTGGCAGCAGTGCTTTACCTGCGCCACAAAAGCATAGAAAAAATTAAGCGGAAATTTAAACTGGAACAGGAACACAAGGAGGCAGAAAGATTACACGAAATTGACCAGCTAAAAATAAAGTTTCTTACCAACCTGAGCCATGAATTCAGAACACCCATTTCACTAATACTGGGGCCGGTAGATAAATTGCTGGCGCAGGAAGAAAATATCTGGCGTTCAGATCATTTGCAAATGATCAAAAGAAATGGCAAACGACTCCTGAACCTGGTAAACCAGTTGCTAGATTTCAGGAAGATGGAAGAACATGAATTAAGATTGCAGCCTACCGACGGCGAACTGGTTGGTTTTGTAAAAGAAGTCTTTGATTCATTTAAAGACCTGGCCGAAAGAAAGAAAATCAATTTTCGTTTTGTAACGGGCATCGACCAGTTATCCTGTTATTTTGACCACGATAAAATAGAACGTATCCTTTTCAATCTCTTGTCAAATGCTTTCAAATTTACGCTGGAAGGCGGCAAGATTGTGCTGCTTGTAGAAAAAATTGAAAAGGAAGCTGCCGATGAAAACACAAGCTGGGTGGCCATACGCGTAACGGATTCAGGTATTGGCATACCCGCTGATAAAAAGGAAAAGATCTTTGAACGCTTTTTTCAGCATACCAGCACCGCAGCCATATTAAACCAGGGCTCTGGTATTGGCCTTTCTATTACAAAGGAGTTTGTAACCATGCATGGTGGGCAGATAGAAGTAGAAAGTGAACCCGGTAAGGGAAGTTCATTTGCTATTTACCTGCCCTTTACCTGTGTACAACATTACGCTGATGAACAGGGACGCATTACAGGTTCAGCGCTCTCACAACCGGTGGCCACTGCAATTGAAAATGGAACAGACAGCATTAGCACGGATAGCCCGGCAGATCAGGCTGCCATGGCTTCTATTCTGTTGGTAGAAGACAATGATGATTTCAGGTTTTATCTTAAAGAAAACCTTCGGCAATATTATAAAGTACATGAGGCCGCCAACGGTAAAGAAGGCTGGCAGCGGGCATTGGCGTTACACCCGCAACTGATTGTGAGTGATATCAGCATGCCCTGCATGGATGGTATAGAACTTTGCAAGAAACTAAAAGCTGATAAACGTACTCATCATATACCCGTAATACTGCTCACTGCGCTTACCGCTGAGCAAGACCAACTCAAAGGCCTGCAAACCGGCGCCAATGATTATATTACCAAGCCCTTTAATTTTGAACTGCTGCATTCTAAAATCAATAACCTGCTGGTATTAAAAGATACGTTTAAAAATACCTACACAAGGCAGATAGCCATCAACACACCTGCCCCCGCCGCGCAGCCTGAAGATGAAAAATGGCTTAGTCAGCTGATGCGTTACCTGGAAGAAAATATGACTGATAGCCAGGTGTCAGTAGAACAGCTAAGCAAACACCTGGGCATGAGCAGGAGTACGCTGTACCTGAAGCTATTTGAGCTTACCGGTCAGACCCCGGTGGAATATATCCGATCTGTAAAACTGGAAAAGGCGGCCGCGCTGCTTGAAAACAGTGATATGAACGTGGCGCAGATTGCCTACTCGGTGGGCTTTGCCACGCCTAAATATTTTGCCAAGACCTTTAAAGCAAAATACAATATGCTGCCTTCTGAATACATGGCCAGGCGGCGCAAGGCTCCCGTGCAAAAAACCAGTGATGACGTTTAATTGAGTACTGAGCAGGCAACTCTGCAGTGTTAACCAACTACCTTCTAGCAGCGCATGTTGCTTAATAATTGTCTACCGGCTTCGCCCCCAGTTGTAAGCGCAGGCTGCCGCCAGACTGTATTTTTTTCAACGGAATAAACGGCCGGTGAACACTAACGCCGTTTAGTTTTATCGATTGTATATAACCGCTGGCAGCAGTATTGCCATCGGTAATAATTGAAAACATCTTGCCTTTGCTATTCAGCGGGTGCAGCTTCATATGAATGGCGCTGAAGAGTGGGCTCGCCAGGCCCAGTGAAGCATCTGCCGCAGTAAAGCCCTTTACATCAAACAAGCCCATGGCGGCCATTACAAACCAGGCGCCCAGTTGCCCCTGGTCTTCATCCTGCCCATAGCCGTAGCCATGCACAGGTTCATTGCCATAAAACTTATCACAGATAGATCTTACCCATTTCTGTGTAAGTGAAGGCCTTCCTGAAAAATTGAATAGCCAGGATACATGCAGGTTGGGCTGGTTACCATGATTGTAGATACCGGCAATACCCGCAAAGGCGTCGATATCGGCACCGCCGCCAAAAAGCGCTTTTTCTGCCAGTACAAAGCTGCTGTCTAAGCGGTGATTAAACCTATCCCTGCCAATCTTTTGTATCAGGGCTTCCGGTTGATGCGGTACAAAATAGGTATACTGCAGCGCATTGCCTTCCTGGAAACCGCGCCAAGGCTGATAAGGATCAAAAGGTTGTATAAACTCACCGTTGGCCCAGCGCGGACGCATCATTTTTAATGTGGGATCAAAAATCTTTTCCCAGGCGCCGGACAGTGCTCGCAACTGCTGCGCATCACTGCGTTTACCCATCACCGTTGCCCAATTGGCTACCGCATAACAGCTAAATGCATATTCCAGGGTATGAGAAGCAGAAAACTGCCAAAGCTCTCCCCCACCCTTGCCGCTGTCTAAATGATTTACATAACCATACCGGATAAAACGATCCAGATCTAATTTGCCGGCACCATGGGGCCTGTCTTGCCAGTCCAGTTCATTTCTTCTTGCCGCTTCATAACCAAGGTTAATATCAAAGTTGCGGATGCCTGCCATGTATGCACTCGCTATCACAAGGCCCACAAAATTGGTTCCCACGCCAGATACATACCTGCTATTGGCGATGCCATCGCCCAGCCAGCCCGCGTCTTTGTACAGCAGCAGCTGGCTGTTTACAAAATCTGCATAGTAGTCTGGATATACCAATGCCCATAGTTGCGTAAGGTTCCAGTAGGCACCCCATACCGCATCTGTATTGTAATGGTTAAAGGAAGGCCTGCCTTGTTTATTGAGCGGTATCTGTCCTGTCTCTCCATTGTTTTTTGGGTAGGCACCGTTTACATCACTGGCCAACCCGCGCCCCAGCAGGGCATGGTAAAGACCCGTGTAAAACTTAACGGTGTTTGCAGGGGTACCGCCACTTACGTCTATACGACCGAGGTATTCATTCCATATTTGTTTTGCGTGCTGCCTTGCGGCATCAAAAGAAAGAGATGCTGCTTCCTGTTGCAGGTTTAATCTTGCATTGGCAACGGAGGTCAGCGATAAACCGGCTTTGATAGTTATGGCTTCATCTGCAATGGTATTAAAAGTTAAGTAGAGACCGGCGCCCTTCCCTTTGCTGTCTGTTGCGCCTTCTGCAACAGATGCGCCATGGAATATGCCATACGCCACCGGTTTTTTATCCAGCACTGCGGAGAAGTACATGGTGACCGTGGCGCCAGGCTGGTATTTTTGCACGTACACCGGCAGGGTGGTTACCCATCCTTCTACCCTACCATCTGGCAAGAGGCTTACCTGTGCATCTTTCACGGGACCGCTTTCTCCCAGTGTATTGCCAATGTCAAAGAGAATATGTGCCGCTGCTGAAGCAGGAAAGGTATAACGGTGAAGCGCCACTCTTTTTGTAGCCGTGAGCTCTGCCTTAATGTTATACTTCTGCAACCGCACAGCATAGTAGCCGGCAGTACTTGTTTCTTCCTTATGATCAAAGGTGGAGCGATAACCCTCCTGCGGCGTTTCCAATTTTCCTGGTACGGTAGTTAACTTGCCTGTTGTAGCGGCAAACAGGATGCCTCCCAGCTGAAATTCATGAAAATTAGCGAAGCCCTCAATGGAGGTATGGCGAACATCATAGCCCGTGGCATCCCATCCATGGGCGTTGCCGTAGCTACCATTGGTAGAGGGCGCGGGCTTAGCCATGCCAAAGGGCAACGCGCCAGGCGTAAAATGAAACCAGCGGCAATGTGCCGTGCCGATAGTAGGGTCAACAAATTTTGTATAGTCTTTTTCCTGCGCCTGCAGAACAGTACTGGCACTAAATAAAAATATCCATAGAAGAAAAGCCATTCGCTTTTTGCAAAAGGTTGCTGTTACAGTGTACATGCGCTTTTTATTAAAGTGATAAAGTACCCGGGAAGGTTTGCTGCAATGGTAATACTGCACTGGCTACTGCACCCAGTACCATGGCTTCTTCTCCCAGGGCGGAAGTAAATACCGGTATTTGCGGATGCGCATGACCGATAGTGTCTACAACAATACTTCCAAATAAAGAAAAGGCTTTAGCAATATTACCCCCAATGCACACGGCAGCGGGCTGTTCACGCGCTATGAAAAGCAGGAGGAAGTTGGCCAGTTGTTGGCCAAACATTTCAAGTACGGCTTTTGCGTCTGCATCACCCGGTAACCTTGCCGCCAATTCATGTACGCCGTTTAGCTGCCTGCCAGTTACAGAGCGGTACTGGCTTACGCACCAGGTAGAAGACAAAAAGTCCTCTGCAATACCATTATTAAAAGGGATACGCCAGAGATCAGCGTTACTGGCCTTGCCATTGCGGTAGATAGCCGTGCCCAAACCCGTGCCGAGGGTAAGTCCGATTACCGTTTGTTGTTCAAAGGCCGTGGCTGCACCGGCAAAGACTTCTCCCTGCAAAAAACAGGCGGCATCGTTATCCATCATAACGGCCTTTGCGGGTATGCTTAACGCGGTTGCCAGCAATTCCTTTACATTCAGGCCGTACAATTGCTCGTACTTATTTTGCCCCTGCATATAGCTGATC
>DATJGC010000341.1:0-7818 GCA_035495345.1 Chitinophagaceae bacterium
TGGTATTAGTCTAACGGCTTTTAATGTAGACAGCACCCAGTTTTCCGTGGCCATCATCCCTTACACCTATACCCATACCAACCTGCAATGGTTAAAGGTGGGCAGTTCTGTAAACCTTGAGTTTGATATGCTGGGCAAATACATTATACGCTGGGCGCAGACGCGCCCCTGAGCAATCTTTGGCCGGTTTTTTCGTTTTTTTAGCAGGGCGGTATCACCTGCTATTGCCCCATCGTAACCAAATGAAAAAGAAAGCCATTTCACTTGCTGCCTGTATATTCCTGTTTGTATGTTGGCCCGCACTGGCATGGGCCCAGCAACGGCGCGATAGCCTGCTATCCTCTGGTCTCATTGCAGCGGAGCAACGCGCGGCGGAGCGGTTTATGGAAGGCCAGCAGACCGGCAGCAACCTGCGCAACCTTTCTTCCAGCAATTTTGATGTCTCTTACTATCGTTGTGAATGGGAAATAGACCCCAACGTTCGTTTTATCAAAGGGGAGGTAACGTCTTATTTTACCATCGGCATTGCCACTGATACTATCATTTTTGATCTCAGTGACACACTAACGGTAGACAGTATACGCTATCACGGCAGCTTGCTATCGTTTCAACGTTTGCCCGGCGACGGTCTCCGCATCAATTTTCCGGGCATCTTAAATGCAGGAACCAAAGATTCTGTATCGGTTTACTACAATGGCGTGCCCAGGCTGCCAGCCGGCAATGCATTCGTGCAAACCTCGCATGCCGGTGTACCCATTATCTGGACGCTCTCTGAACCCTTTGGTGCCAAGGAATGGTGGCCCTGTAAAAACGGGTTGGATGACAAGGCTGATTCTGTGGATATACTTGTTACCACACCCTCTGCTTACCGCGCCAGCTCAAATGGCGTCATTGCAGATGAAAACAGTGACGGCATTTCTCGCACCGTGCATTTTAAACACAGATACCCCATGGCCACTTACCTACTGGGTTTGGCCGTTACCAATTACGTGGTAATAAAAGACAGTGTGCAGATAGCCGGCAAGCAGATGCCCCTGATGCTTACTACCTATCCTGAATACGCCGGCAACGCTTTTAAGATAAACAACAATGCCCGCACTGCCTTTAGCGCCTTCAACCGCTTATTTGGAGATTATCCTTTTGCACGCGAGCAGTATGGCCAAACTGCATGGAGCCAGGGTGGCGGCATGGAACACCAAACCAATAGTTTTATCACCACAACAGATCTTGGATTAATTTCTCACGAGCTGGGCCATCAGTGGTTTGGCGATAGAATCACCTGTGGCAGCTGGCATGATATCTGGCTGAACGAGGGCTTTGCCACCTATGCGCAGAGCATTTGCTATGAAAGCTTCGATCTTAATCTATTTCGCGCAGAACGCCAATACTATCGAGACGTTATTACTGCGCAGCCAGCCGGTTCCGTATGGGTTGATGACACCACCAGTTTCAACCGAATTTTCAGCGGGCGCCTAAGCTATAATAAGGGAAGCTACCTGCTCCACATGCTGCGCTGGAGGCTTGGCGATAGTGTATTTTTTCGGGGTATACGCCGCTATCTTACAGACCCCATGCTACAATACAAATTTGCGCTTACGGCAGACTTCCAGCGGAATATGGAAGCAGAAAGCGGAAAGAATTTAAACAGCTTTTTTCAGCAATGGTTTTATGGCCAGGGATATCCCAACTATACAGTACAATGGAGCCAGGACAATACCAATAAGCTGTATGTCAAAATTAACCAGGCTACATCGCATCCATCGGTAAGCTTTTATGATATGCCGGTGCCAATACAATTTAAAAACAGCATTCGCGATACCATCATTGTTTTCAACAACCTGAAAAATGGTGAGAGCTATCTTGTTAACCCTGGTTTCCGTGCGGATACTGCCATCTTCGACCCCCATTTCTGGCTACTGTGCAAAAGTAGCACGCAACAGATTGCCTGCACCGGGATACCCGCTGACGATGTTTCTTTTCCTTTTTACAATATTGTATGGTCGCAAAACGCCAATCAATGGAGCCAGGTAACTATCACCCAGCAAAACAGCGCCGCCTTTGCCGCCGCAGAAAACATTCCGCTGTACCTGCACTTTGCAGCTGACGGCAGGGATACAGCCATCGAAATAAAAAACATTCGCTACCGCCAGACCGGGTGGTATAATATTGGTTTTAAAGCCAGCAGCGTGTATATAACCAGCTCATGCCTTCTGGAGCAGCGTTATTTGCTGCGCGAAGAAACCAGCAATAACAGCAGTAATGAAATAAAAATATATCCTGTACCGGCAAGCGGCAGTGAACTGACAGTAGCCCTGAATAACCCAACAGATAAACAACTTACTATGCTGTTGTACAATGCGGCCGGTCAATTACTATTGCGTCGTTCTGAGCCTACGCCAGGTAAGAACGAACTGTTTACACTGCCCACGCAGCAGCTGCCACATGGCGTGTATTTTCTACGCCTGTACAGCGGAACAGCCATTCACACAACAAGGAAGATAAACAGGTAGAAAGGGGCATTTTTGCGACCGCGTTAAACGCCGCTACGTTTTGCGGTCTTGTTTAAAAAAGAGAACTTCGCAGAAGCAGCACATACTTGTGCCAAGCATTATTGCAATGGATAACAGCCTCGACCAAATTGCCTACCAGGATGTGATCAGCAGCGATGGTAAATCATATGCTCAACTCAGAAAAGAGTTGGTCCCCGCGTATGGCAGAGTCAGGCTAGACCTTTTGAAAGGCTACCTGGCATTGGCGCTGATTCTGATAAGTGATTATGTACTGCTCCGTTATTCATCTATACCAAGGTTACTCTTTCTACTGCCGTCGGCCTTGCTATTGGGTTACTCACTTGCCTACCTGCACCTGTTTGTACATGCTGGCGCCCATTATGATCTTCACCCGGTTAAATCAGTAAATGACAGAATAGCGGACCTGTTTATAGGCGTTTTTTTTGGCATCAGGATCAAACAATATCGCAAAATTCATTGGCAGCACCATACCTTGCTGGGCACCAAACAAGACTCTGAGCATTCTTATTTTAACGAGCTTAATAGCTGGTTGCTGATAAAGAGCATCACCGGAATACATACCCTTGCCGTGTTAATGAGTAGAAGAAAAAACACAGAGAAATCTGACAGTTCCTCCTCAACGCTGCTCTTTAGATTGTATACCCTGGCGTTTCATGCAGGTTTGTTGGGATTGCTTTTTGCTGCTGGAAGATGGGGATTGGTTATTACCTGGGTGGCTGCAATGATAATTGTGTTTCCGCTGTTTGCAACTATTCGCCAGTTGATGGAGCATCGTGATATTGCTGCTTCCGGTAAAATTGATTACAGCAAAATTGACCATGGAAAAGTGAATAGGCTATTTGGCAATGGCCCGCTTGACAGCAGTTTCGGAGCTGCTGGCTTTAACAAACACCTTTTACACCATTGGGACCCTAGTATCTCCTATACTTGTCTTAACGAGGTAGAAAAATTTCTTACCAACTGTCCTGAAACATCTGCTATCATCCATAAAAGCAAGACCAGTTATTTAAAAACATTTGTTGCCCTGTTTAAAATATGATTCTTTTCCAATCCAATAGCCTCTGTCCGTTATGTTCCACGCCGGGCAGGCTTTGGTGTAAGGCGCAGGATTGGGAATACCGGACAGGTACTGACACTTATGATTACCTGGAATGCCCACAGTGTAAAACTATCTTTCTGCGTGAGCTGATAAAAGACTCTTTGCTCAGTATTTATCCACCTAATTATTATTCTTTCTCCGGGAAGTCGGGCAGTCTTGTTTTTAAATTGAAAGATCTCTGGGACAAACGTTTTTTCAAATCATTGTTACGGCAGCTGCCATTCACCTCCCTAGCCGTGCTGGATGTTGGCGGAGGTACCGGTGAAGTGCTGGACATGCTTAAGACAGCCGACAAAAGGATTAATTATACTGAGATCATTGACATTGATTCTACCGCAAAAAACCATGCGGAACGAAAAGGACATATTTACAGCCACACAACAGTGGAAAATTATACGAGCAGGCGGCAATTTCACGTTATATTGCTACTGAATATCATTGAGCATGTTGCGAACCCCGGAGAGATAATACAGAAATGTGGAACGATGCTTGAACGGGGCGGAATCATCATAATCAAAACACCGAACGTTGACAGCCTGGATGCACGTATTTTTCAAAAACACTATTGGGGCGGCTTACACTGCCCAAGGCATTGGATACTGTTTTCAGAGCGGTCGCTCCGGAATATGGTACGTTCAACAAACCTGCACCTTAGAAAGCTCACTTATACACAGGCGGCGCCGTTTTGGGCGTGGAGCGTGATTAATCTGTGCAGGAAAAAAGACATCCGCCAGCGTAAAAAGCCATTGATAGAACACCCGATGTTCGGCATCTTAAGTGTTCTTTTCGCTGGGTTTGATATTTTGAGGTCGGCAGTAAGCAAAACATCACAGATGTTTATTCTCCTTTCCAATAGTGAATAAGATAAATACCTTGCACTTTCCTGGAATTGCTGATATTGCGCCTGTTGATCAATAATTACCGGCATCATGAATGCAACTACTATCGTACTCATTCCTGTTTACAATGACTGGCCATCGCTCAGCCGGCTGATAGCTGACCTGGAGAATACTTTTGTACCTTTTCCGGAAGGAGCGCTGCAGCTTGTAATTATTAACGACGGATCGCTGGAGGTGCCCACGCTAACAACCCAATGGCCCCACACAAAAACAGTTCATTTAACCACAAGATTGGGTCATCAGAAAGCCATCGCAACCGGGCTTTCATACATCCATCATTCCATGCCCTGCAAAAATGTGCTGATCATGGATGCAGATGGTGAGGATCAGCCTGCCGATGCTATGCAATTGCTGCACCATGCAAACCTGCATCCTGCCAAATTTATCATGGGCAATCGTAATAAACGGAAAAACGGGTCAATTTTTAAAATGTATTATGCTATCTATAAGCTGTTGTTCAGGCTACTGACAGGTAAGAAGATCAGTTTTGGGCATTTCATGGTGGTTCCAAAACAAAGCGTGGATAGGCTGGTCTTTATGAGTGATATTTGGAATAACCTGGCCGCTTCCATATTAAAGGCTGAACTTCCTTACGTGAAAGTTAACACCAGCAAGGGTGCACGTTATGATGGAAAGTCAAAAATGAGTTTTCACTCCCTGGTGCTGCATGGACTGGGAGCCATTAGTGTATTCATTGAAAGTATTTCAGTAAGGTTGCTCAATCTGTCGTTTATCATCATTGGGCTTTCTTCTCTTATTATTTTACTGGTGCTGGCAATCAAATGGTTTACTGCACTGGCAATTCCAGGATGGGCCTCCGTAATTCTTTCCACCATTATCATCGTCTTATTACAGGGCTTTTTATTGTCGCTATTCACTATCTTTCTCTTTTTATCGTCTCAATCAAACCGAAAGTTTATACCGGCACGCCATTATACAGACTACATCGATAAAATAACCGATAACCCATGCAAGGAACAATAAACTATGCCGGGGAAGAATTGGAATTGTTCAGGGAGGCCAGCAACTGGAAGAAATATTTCTCCCGTTTCATTTTACCACATGTAAGAGGGCGGGTGCTAGAAGTGGGTGCCGGACTGGGAACAACTACCTCCTATTTGAAAAGAACCCAGTATGATGCCTGGGTCCTGCTTGAACCAGATAAAGAAATGGCTACGCAGTTAGCCGAAGAATGCAAACACGATTTGAACGAAAGCAGATGCCTCGTAATTAATGGCACAATCAATGATATCGGCCCCGACTTGTTTGACACAATTATTTACATTGACGTACTGGAGCATATTGGAGAAGACCGGTGGGAAATTTTGAAAGCCAGTACGCTGTTGCGCGAAGGAGGAAAAATCATAGTGCTTTCACCTGCCTTTCAATGGCTTGTTAGCCCGTTTGATAAAGCCATTGGCCATTACCGCCGCTACACAAAAAAGACGCTTCTAGCCCTTGCGCCGCCAACACTAAAGGCCGTAGTTGTTAAATACCTGGACACGGGGGGCTTGTTCTTATCACTTGGCAACAGGCTCCTACTGCAACAACGCTATCCCCGTAAGGCACAAGTTTATTTTTGGGATAAATACTTTGTGCCGATTGCTGTTTTTATGGATCGATTGTTTTTATATTCCTTTGGCAGAAGCATTTTTGTAGTTTGGCAAAAGGCGTCGCCATCATGAAATACAAAGGTAAACACGGTGTTGAAATCCGCACCTGAAATACCCTGTGTTTTTTTTCGTTAATATTACAATATTCATCTAATTAATTGTCCCAACTAATGCGCCAACGCCTATCCAACGCGTATTCATGGTATGCTAACAATGTGTTGAAGATTCTTTATTTTACCCTTTCTGTGACCTTGCTTGTTGTGGTTTTAGAAAGGGTAGGCATTATATTTTCTTACGAGGGCCATACGGCGGGTATTGATAATAACTTTGATTATGGCATCATAAGAGCAATCGCCGGTTATTCGCTTTATCCTGATCCTTCAAATTATCCTTTTGCGGTAAACCCATACGCCCCGCTCTTTTTTCTCACCTGCAAGTGGATCGCAAACCTTCTACATATACAGGCAGATAACACGCTGGCAGTGTACCGGCTCAGCAGAACAGTTGCCTTACTGGCAGATATAGGAACCTGGCTTTTGTTGTATGCGCTGCTTCGCAAACGATTGAAAGTAAAAAAAGAGCTGTGCATTGCCGGTATAGCTACCTTTATCTGTATTTTGTCTTTTCTAGGGTATACGATTAATCGCTGTGACGCCCTGTTTCTTTTCTTTTACGCGTCGGCCATTTTTATATTGTCCAGGCCTGACGGTAAAAGGATGCTATTGTCTGCACTTCTCCTTGCCATTGTTACCACCCTCTGCATATTTAGCAAACAAAACGGCATTGTATTAATTGGGTTGGTGACCGTCTGGCGGGCGATGGAGAGAAAATTCTTTCCTGCATTTTTATACCTGTTGTTTCTCGCTACCTTTTGCAGTGCATTCTTCCTTTTGTTCAATAATTACTATACAGACCATTTTTTTGCAGCGCATGTCATTAATTCTCTTAAAAACAGGATTGACTTTCAATGGTTTTATGTTTACGTATTTAAATTGATTGCCGGTTCTTACATTGGGCTGCCCTTGGCAGTGGCGGGTGTTATGGCCCTCTCCGGCATTGTGGGAAGGAAAAATGGCATGGTAAGCAAGCTGTCGGCTATCTTTCTTATTCAATTTATCGCTAGCACTTTACTGTGCCTGAAATGGGGATCTTCACTGGGTTATTTCAATGAATCCTTCTTTTTAGCTACCCTTTTAATTGCCGCCTATTGTAAATCTATTGACCCAACGCGACTTGAAAGTTTTCTAAAGACGGCTCTCCCCTACCTGTACCCCTGTTTAGCCATCTTCGTCTTGCATATGCTGTCTCAGCTATTTTTCTTTTTTTTAAACAGCCAGACAATTGCGAAACAGCATTTTGAGGAGCAGGTGCAGATCAGCCAGTATATCAAGCAACAAATTGGGGGAAGCAATCGCTACGTCATTGATTTAAGTAATGCAGATTTCAATTTCTTCAAAGCGTTACTTTATAAAGAGGAGGCCGCACCCAATATTGATGCAGTTAACTGCTGTACCCTGCCAGATAAGATATTTGATTATAGTCGTCTTTTGCAAGGCCTCCGGGATGGAAGCGTACAGTTCCTGATAAAAGCAAATGACTCTCAGCTGCAAAATCTCTGGGGTGTAGATATCCATCACTTCGTTGCGCAAAAGCAATTTTCTAATTACACGGTGTAT
>DATJGC010000342.1:0-3056 GCA_035495345.1 Chitinophagaceae bacterium
GCGGACAGGCAAGTGATATTGAGATAACGGTGAATGAAATCAGAAAGCTCAAGAAAGAACTGTACGAAATTACTGCCCTGCATACCGGAAAAACAGCCAAGCAAATTGAAAAAGACAGCGAACGCGATTACTGGCTTACCGCATTTGAAGCAAAAGAATACGGACTGGTAGATGAAGTGCTGTTGATAAACCCGCGCAAAGACAAAAAATCTGATTAAGCAATACAGCATCGCTGACGCGATGATGATTGCAGGCGCAACACCACCACCACTTAGAAAATTTTATTATTAGCATTACAAACTCATCATATGTACCTACAGCAAAAACCATCACCCAAACCATTTAAGTTGGAGGATGAACCGGAAGAAGAACCAAAAGACGAAAAGCCGCAACCAGACACCATGATGCTGGCAAAAAAGATGGAGAAATACTTTTTTGACACCCGCAGTGTGTACTTGTGGGGCGGCGTAGACGATAAAACCGCTAAAGATGTAACCACTAAATTATTATTGCTGGATGCAGACAGACCCGGCGAAGAAATAAAATTCTACATCAATAGCCCGGGTGGTATTGTTACCAGCGGAATGGTGATTTATGATACCATGCGCATGCTGAAGAGCCCGGTAAGCACTATCAATATGGGACTGGCCGCTTCCATGGGTTCTATCTTGCTAAGCGGTGGCGTAAAAGGCAGGCGTTTTATTTATCCGCACGCAGAGGTAATGATACACCAGCCCTCCATTGGGGGCCATTACCAGGCAGTAAGCGCAGACCTTGAAATACAGGCCCGTCAAACCAAAAAAACGAAAGAAATATCAGCCCGCATACTGGCAGAAAACTGCGGTAAAAAGTTTGAGCAGATCATGAAAGACTTTGACCGAGATTACTGGATGGATGCAAAAGAATCCATTGAATACGGCATTGTAGACGAGCTGATCACCAAATTATAGGCAAAAAGCCCTTTTTTGCGAAGATTAACGTAAAAACCGCTGAAAATGCGGTTTTTATTTTATGTACCAGGTGTTGGATTAACCCAAAAAGTTTGTGACCTTTGTATTTCCCCCAAAGGGATGGATCTTATTTGTAAGCTTACCAGTTTATTATGGCAAAAAATACCTTGCATTGTTCATTCTGTGGCCGCAGCAGAGACGAAGTAAAAATTCTGATCGCCGGGCAGGAAGGACATATATGCGAAAACTGTGTAGAACATGCGCAGGAAATTATTGAGCAGGAATTGATGATAAGAAGTGAAACCACTCCCGGGTCTTCACAATTTAAACTGAATGTAAAGAAACCAATTGAAGTAAAACGTTTCCTGGATGAATATGTAATTGGGCAGGATGATGCCAAAAAAGTACTGGCGGTTTCTGTTTACAACCATTACAAACGACTGCAACAGAAAGTGACCGAGAATGATGTAGAGATTGAGAAAAGCAATATCATCATGGTGGGCGAAACCGGTACCGGTAAAACCCTGCTGGCAAAAACAATTGCTAAATTATTAAACGTTCCCTTTGCTATTGTAGATGCTACTGTATTTACCGAAGCAGGTTATGTGGGCGAAGATGTTGAAAGCATACTCACCCGCCTTTTACAGGTCTGCAATTATGATGTGGCCGCTGCAGAACGCGGCATTGTTTACATAGACGAAATTGATAAAATTGCCCGCAAGGGAGACAATCCTTCTATTACAAGAGATGTAAGCGGCGAGGGCGTACAACAGGGTATGCTGAAGCTGCTGGAAGGAACGGATGTATTGGTACCCCCACAAGGTGGCCGCAAACACCCTGAGCAGAAATTGATAAAAATAAACACGCAGAACATACTCTTTATCTGCGGTGGCGCTTTTGATGGTATTGATAAGCTGATAGCACGCCGTGTAAATACCAATGCCATTGGTTTTAACGTAAACAAGGAACAGCAGGAGCATATGAAGAAAAACCTGCTGCAGTATGTAAACGCGCCGGATTTAAAACATTTTGGTTTGATACCTGAGCTGCTGGGCCGTTTACCCGTGGTTACTTACCTAAACCCGTTAGACAGCAGCACGCTGCGTTCCATTCTTACAGAGCCAAAGAATTCATTGATCAAACAATACAAGAAACTGTTTGAGATTGAAGGCATCAAATTGGAGATTGACCTAGATGTAATGGACTTCATGGTAGAGAAAGCAATGGAATTTAAACTCGGTGCCCGCGGCCTCCGCAGCATCTGCGAAAGCATATTAACAGATGCTATGTTTGAGCTGCCCTCAGGCAAAGAAAAATCTTTTCACCTGACGCTTGAGTACGCCACCAAGAAATTTGATAAGAGCAAAATGAGCCTGCTGAAAGTAGCTTAATACAAACAACAGCCCATATTTTTAACAACGCCGGATTTGTGTCCGGCGTTTTTTATTGGTTACCTTCATACGGCTAATATGTAAGTCTATGCAGGAACTGATCAACAAACTAATGGCCGAAGGCCTTACAGAAAAACAGGCGCTGAAGTCGATTGAAATAGTAAAGAATTTTGCCAAAGACAAATTTCCATTGTTTGCCGGTGCCATTGAAAAGGTATTTGATAAATATGCACCTAAGCAAGACGATGATTTTCTGGGGTAAACAATTGCATGGAACGGAATGAACGAAAGCAGCGCCACAAAAAAGCCCGGTCATTGCTGAACCGGGCGTCTATAAGCAGGCAATCGTTGGTTAGGCTTTTAATGCCTCGCGGGCAATAACAATTTTTTGTATTTCTGATGTGCCTTCGCCAATAGTGCAGAGCTTGGCATCACGATAAAATTTTTCTACCGGGAAGTCTTTGGTATAACCATAGCCGCCAAAGATTTGTACCGCGTCATTAGCGGTTTTTACAGCTACTTCGCTGGCATAATATTTTGCCATGGCCGCTTCCTTGGTCATGCTCATTTTCTTATTTTTCATATCTGCCGCCTGCATGGTCAGCAGTTCGGCCGCCATTATCTCCGTGGCCATATCGGCCAGCTTAAATGAGATACCCTGAAAATTGGCAATGGGTTGTCCAAACTGGTGGCGCTCCTTTGCATATTGCACAGC